>DATFWM010000001.1:0-3195 GCA_035259295.1 Blastocatellia bacterium
CCTGATGCGAGAGCTCGCATCGCGCGATCAAGCCGACATCCCCTCGGACGTTGTGTCGAGTCTTAGCCGACTAAAAATCCAACTCAAGGCCATAACCGGCGAGAACAGCACAGGCCGCTTGTGAAAACCGGCCTGATGACAAGCGATCGTTTCTCGGTTATCGTTTCCCCTTGGTAAGCCTTGGGAGGACTTTATGCGACTCGGACTGAACTTCGGCTATTGGGGCTCGGGGGCTTCGGACAACGTTGCGCTTGCGCGGGAGGCTGAACGTCTCGGCTACGACTCGTTGTGGACGGCGGAGGCATACGGATCAGACGCTGTGACGCCACTGGTGTGGCTTGCGGCTCACACCGAGCGCATCAACGTTGGCACGGCAATAATGCAGATGCCTGCGCGGACGCCGGCGATGACGGCGATGACCGCGGCGACCGTGGACCTCTTGACCGGCGGGCGGTTCCTGCTTGGAATCGGAGCTTCGGGGCCTCAGGTTGTCGAGGGCTGGCACGGAGTGGTCTACGGCAAGCTCCTAACCCGAACGCGCGAGTACGTCGAGATCGTGCGCGAAATATTGAAGCGAGAGCGCCCAGTCGAGCATCACGGTCAGTACTACGACATACCGGTAAGTGGCGGAACCGGTTTGGGCAAGCCGCTAAAGTTGATCGTTCATCCTCTGAGATCAAACATACCGATCTACATCGCGGCGATCGGGCCCAAGAACGTCGCGCTCGCCGCGGAGATTGCCGACGGCTGGCTGCCGGTGTTTTTCTCGCCTCATCGAGCGAGTGTGTTTCGCCAGTCACTAGAAGAAGGATTCGCGCGGAGAACCGACGGAAAGACTCTGGCGGACTTTGATATCGCGCCAACCGTCAGCGTTGTTGTCGGCGATGACGTCGACGCTTGTCGGATGAAGGTGAAGCCGCATCTCGCGCTTTACATCGGCGGGATGGGCGCTCGCGGGAAGAACTTCTACAACGATCTTGCGTGTCGTTATGGTTACGAAGAAGCAGCGAAGAAGATTCAGGATCTCTATCTGGCCGGCATGAAGAATGAAGCCGTCGCCGCGGTGCCCGACGAGCTGGTCGATGAGGTGTCGCTTTGCGGTCCGCGGGAGCGCATCAAGGACCAGCTTGCTGCGTGGCGCGAAGCAGGCGTGACTACGCTGATTTCCGCAGCGGCCAGCATCGAGGCAGTGCGGACGATGGGCGAGTTGGTGGCGTAAAGTTTGCCACAAAGTCAAGCTCCGGCTCGCCTGATGACGACTGCCGGTTCGGGCCTCTCGGCTTCGTCGTCCCATCGGCCGAGTTCGCCTTCAAGCTTGCCTGAAGAGTCCGGCTTGAGATGCAGAAAGGTGTATGTCTTGTCCTCGCGGATCTGGGCGTTGGACAATTCCACGATCGGAATCCACGTGCCCGTATTGTAAAACCACCGACCGTCATCTTTGAATTGGTCCGGGTTATGCGTGTGGCCGAACGTAATTAGCCGGTAAGGCTTGTTCTCGCGAAGCTTGTTCCGCGCATCCTTATTCAGGTCGTCCGGCTCAGTCAGGTTTAGCCAAACCACCAGCCGCCCGATGCCGTATGAGATGATCAGCGAGAGGATAGCCCAACCTGTATTCACCAGCGCGGTGGCAGCTTTGTGTAAGTGGCTCACGGCCTTCGGCGACTCGGGCGTCGTCAAATAGGCCGCCAAATCAGGGCCATATCCGAAGACGCCCAGTACTAGCCATGCAATAAGCAAGGCCGTAAGAATCACCAACAGAAGAAACCAAAGGACCTTGCGAAACATATAGCGGAAATAGCCCTTGGGAATAACTCGAAACAAAAAAGGGATATGCAGGAATAGCAGCTTCAACGCGAGCGGCAGCCGCTCCCTGAACAACAGAGGAAGGATGCTGCTGGATGGGCGAACGTTATCAAGGAATGGATAGTTCAGCTCGATGTCATTCAACAGGTAGCGATTCAAGAAAGAACCGAATGGGATGTTCAACTCGTCGCCGCGTAATGTATCGCCCGCGACGTGCGCGTAATGGTCGAAGCGGTGTCCGTGCTCGATGTAGAAATCTTCGTCGATGAGCATCGAATCATCTATAAAAGTGACGCCAGGGAGGATCCTGTTCTGAAGGACGCTCTTGATGTCACTCGTATTCAATTGCCCGGCGAGCTTGCGGGCGAGCGCCAGACGCAGATAGTTTCTGACCGGGAGCCAGTACCATTCGAGATCGTGATTGCCCTTGACGATGATCAGCCTGTGCTCGCGCCCCAACCATTCGGCCAGCGCTTCGAAAAACTCAGAGTGCCCATTGACGGCAACATCGAGCTTCGGAACCGACTTGTAATCGTTGGTCCTTAAGCCGTAAGTCAATTCCTTCTTGACGATCGACGATTTCAACTCGTCGATTGACTTCTGAATTCCGATCTCTTCCAAGATGCGCTGCCATTCGACAAGCCGGGCTTCTTCGCGCGGAACGTACATGATTCGCAGAAAGTCGATGAAGTCTCCGTTGATGATCAGGATTGCGCTGGTTGATTTCAGATTGCCGTGCGCGCGGCGCAGGAAGCGGTGAAAGGACGAATCAGAAAAGAAATTCTCATTGCCGCTGTAAGTGAGATCGGGGCTCAGACCATCCGCAAGATGTAGATCGCTGACCACGAAAATCTCAGCGCTGTTCGAGGCAATCGGGACGGGAGGTTCCGGCTTGTCCAGATTGCTTTCGAGATATTTTGGGGCTGCGCCGGTCGCTTCGCAGGAATTCAGAAGCTTCGCTATTTCGGAAGCCTGGTCGGCCATCTGGAATCTCTCCCCGGGTCACTGCCGATGCTGGCTGGGGTCGTCGTCTAACGCCAACAGAAACGCGACCAAGGCGGTTATCTTGTCGCCGCCCGGGTCGTCTTGGATCCAATGCTTGTGCCCGATGCCCTGAATGTGAATGGATGCTATCGGGATGCGATCAGAGCTGCCCGGTACAGGATAGATCTCTTCCTGGTTCGCGCGAATCACCTTGTCTCGCTCCGGCTCGAGCAAAACAGCTTGCAGACTTAAGGCTGCGTTAGCTCGCAAGTATGACGCGGGGTTTGCGTCACGCTGGGCAAGTATCTGCGCGACTCCGTAAATCTTGTCGCTTGCGGGGCGGCGAAGCAGAGCTTGCAGGTCGTCGCCCGCCGGTTGCGAGTCTGGACGCAACGTTACTGCAACTCC
>DATFWM010000002.1:0-3394 GCA_035259295.1 Blastocatellia bacterium
GCCAGGGTATCGAAGGACTGCGTGTTGGTGGGTTATCAGCGCAAAGAAAGAAGAAACGCGGCTGAAGCGGTTGGCGACTTTGATTGAAGTCTCGGCTGGCGGAGGACGGGTGGGGCAGATCGCTCCAGCGAAAACGAAAACAGACTAAAGTCTGTGCTACTAGAAGCCGCGCATTTCACATGCGCCAGAGTTCACACACTGACGATCAGGTTCCATGAAGCACGCTTTCGCAGTAAAGCCGCCGGGACCGCTCTCGATTACTGTGAACCGTTCGAGCGCCGGATGCGGGAGTGTCGTCGCGCAATCACAAGCCGATGTATTTCTTCCTTTCGGCGCGGGCGAATGTTCATCGTGCTGCATGGTGTTTTCCATCACGCGGTGTATTCAACGGTATCGACTACCCCTACGATAGCTGAATCGATCGCGGCGCCGGGTTCGCCGGTTGCCGTCGTAGACGCGGACCAGCCTTCGCGAACAACGACGACCGTATCGCCGACACCGGCGTCCACCGCGTCCAACGCGAGCAGCTCATCACCCGCGTCCGCGCCGTCGGGATCGATTGGACACACTACCATAATTCGCCCGCCTTCGTAACGGGCGTCCTTCTGAGTAGAAACCACGTTGCCGACCACTCGCGCGAGGATCATTGCGTTAAACTCTGTCGTCCAGAAAGACCGAGTCGACTATGCCGACAATTGTGCAATCGCTAGGCACTTCAGCGGGAAGAAACGGGAACGAGGCTTCGCGACCTCGGCACCAGAAAACTATTTCGCCAACGCCACAACCAACCGAGTCGATCGCGATCATCGGCTTGCCTCTTTCGCCGAGCCGCCCGTCGAGCGGTTGGATCACAAGCAGCTTTCTACCTTCGAGCGAATCGCTCTTGACTGTCGCCACCACCGTTCCAAGCACTCTCGCCAGTTGCATCACGCACAGCTTGCGCTTGCGCTAAGAGGGCTGTCAAGGAATCGAAAATTTCAAATCTCAAATTTCAATCTGTCCGGGCCAATTTGAGATTTGCAATTCTTACTCTTCGGTTACAAGATAGATCCGCTATGAACAAAAAGGATTTCGACTATCTTTACGATTACAATAGATGGGCCAACGCTCGAGTGCTCGACAGCGCTTCGAAGCTGACGCCGGACCAGTTCACAAGAGACTTGCAAAGCAGCCATCGCTCAGTGCGTGACACGCTGGTTCATTTGCTTGCCGCCGAATGGATCTGGCTTGAGCGATGGAATGGAACGTCACCTAAGGCGCTACTAGATCCGGCTGAGTTTCCCACCATTGAATCAATAAGAAAGAGATGGCGTGAAGTCGAGGAAGGTTATAAGAAGTTCATCAACCAGGTGCGCGAAGAGTCACTCGGCGAGGTCATCACTTATACAAACACGAAGGGGGAGCAGTGGGCTTACCCCCTAGCACAGATGTTCCAACACGTAATGAATCACGCGACCTACCATCGTGGACAGGTCACCACGATGCTTCGGCAGCTTGGCGCCGAAGCGACACCGCTGGATTTGTTGGTTTATATGGACGTGACGAAGCGTTAGGGCTTCAGCTCCCTTCGCTTAATTATCGTGACTCGATTGACTACCACCGGATCGATCGGCATCTCGCCTTTCATGATCGTTGGAGCGCGAGCTATCGAGTCAGCGACGTTCATTCCCTCGATCACGTGACCGAAGATCGAATATTGACCGTCGAAGCCGGGCTGGGTCGCGGTCAAAATGAAAAACTGGCTGGTCGCGCTGTTGACGTCATTCGGTCTTCGGGCGGCCGAAACCGTGCCCCGCAAGTGCTTTAGTGTTGAGAACTCGGCGGGCACTGTTTTTTGACCTGTTTGCCCTTGTCCCCAGGAACCGATATCACCATTGATCGTATTTGGATCGCCGCCCTGAATCCCGAACACGCGGCCCTTGTCCTTTATGATCCTGTGAAACTTCGTGCCGTTGTAGAATTCTTCGCGCGCGAGCTCCTTGAAGTTCTCGACGTGCTTGGGGGCGACTTTCGGCAGAAACTCTATTACTATTCGACCATATGTTGTTTCGAGCACAGCAACCTCGTCGCTTTGCGACTTGTTGCACCCAAATGACCCGAGGAGAAAGACACACACTGTGACGACGGCCAGTATTGATCTGATCTTCACCGACTGGGGGATCATCAACCTTCGAGAGCCTTCTTCAAGATTTCGTTTACGAGTTTTGGATTTGCTCGCCCGCCGCTCAACTTCATAACCTGGCCTACGAAGAAGCCAAACAGGCCGGTCTTGCCCGCGCGATACTGTTCGAGCTGTTTCGGATTATCAGCGAGGGCTTGATCGACCAGCGCGCGGATTGCAGTTTCGTCGGAGACTTGTGAGCCGCCCATCTCGCGAACTATTTCTTCCGCTGACTTGCCGGATTGATACATCTGAACCAGAACGTCTTTGGCCATCTTTCCGCTGATGCCACCGGCGTCGATCATCTTGATCAATCCAACAAGCTGAAATGCAGACAACGGGGATTGAGAGATGTCCGCACCCGCGTTCTTCAACTCGCGCACTAGCTCATTGAGAATCCAATTCGCAGCGACTTTCGGCTTACCCGACGCCTGAGCGACCTCTTCAAAAAACCTGGCCACTGCTCGCGAGTCGGTAAGCTGCGCCGCATCGTTGAACGATAACCCATACTCATCGATGAACCGCCGGCGACGCGCTTCCGGTAGCTCAGGCATCTCCTCCCGTAGTTGTTCGATCAGGTCTTCAGAGATCACCAGTGGCGGCAAGTCCGGCTCGGGAAAATAGCGATAGTCGTGCGCCTCTTCCTTCGAGCGCATCGAGTAAGTCTTCGCTTGCCGGTCGTTCCACAGCCTGGTTTCCTGCACGATCGTTTCGCCAGCTTCGAGTGCGGCAATTTGGCGATCTATCTCATACTCGAGCGCCTTCTGAAGAAAACGAAACGAGTTGAGATTCTTCAATTCGACTTTCGTTCCAAATCTCTCCTCGCCGCGCCGGCGGACCGACACATTCGCATCGCAGCGCAAGCTTCCTTCTTCCATATTCCCGTCGCACACGTCAACGTATAGCAAAGTCCGTCGCAGATATTGCATGTAGTCGTACGCTTCCCACGACGAGCGAAAGTCGGGTTCGGAAACGATCTCAGCGAGAGGAACGCCGCTGCGGTTCAGATCGACATAGGACTTGGTCGCCGATTCGGGCATCCCTTCGTGCAGTGACTTGCCGGCGTCCTCTTCGATGTGAAGCCGCGTGATGCGAAACCGCTTCGCGCGCCATTCAATCGGTTGACCGAACTCACTACGCTCGGCGGTTGGAATCTCGACCCAGCCATACTCGGAAAACGGACGGTCGTATTGAGAGATTTGATACCCTTTTGGAAGGTCCGGATAAAAATAG
>DATFWM010000003.1:0-2668 GCA_035259295.1 Blastocatellia bacterium
AGAGCCAGTTTCCTCTTACGAGCCGTCTCTTGTTTCTCTCTCCCGTGCACCTCGCTGCGTAGTCGCGAGAAAAGAGAAGTCGCCGCTGGCCACGTAGGCTGAACCTGAGGATCCACCAACTGAAGTTGGTGGTATTTGCAACCGAACTCTAGATGAGCGCTTTATTCTGTGGCAGTGTACTGAGCCGGTGACGCACGTTCGGATGCGCTATTGCTCGCCTCGATCGTGAGCGCAAGCAGGTTGACGGCGTGACCGTTGTTTCATGATAATGACCATCTCTGAACCGCATCATCATTTGATCTCAACTCGAGGTGATAATGAGGAAATTCGCACGCAGTCCACTTAGTTCGGTGCTCATTCGTCGCGTCTCGTGGGTGGCCCTGGCTGTAACGGCGATGCTCGCTTACGGTTGTGGAAGCGATTCCAGTCAGACTGTCAGTACGGGCAAGTATCCCACCGGCATCAGCGAAGACATAGAACAGCAACTCAAATATGACTCGCGCGTTGACAGCTTCGACTCGACCGGCGACGACCTTACCATCAACGTCAACGACCAGTGGATGAACTCTCCTGCCGGAATGCAGGAGCGCGCGGTCGGACAGTGGTACGGCATGTGGCACTCGAACCACAGCGGCGGTGTTATCGTCCAACACGATGGCGATAAGGTCGCGAGCTGGAGCAGTGAAGGCTACAGGCCTGAGACAAAGACCAAGAACGCGGAGTCCCGCTCACAAACCTAAATTTCTATTTGATTGCTGAAAGCTTGCTTGGCGCGAGCACCGCATGCAACCCGTGAATCTTGCCGCGTTCGTCCACTTCAAAGTGGATCGTGTAGCGCGTAGCCGCAGTCGTGATCGAGTGCGCGTCCTCAACCAATATCGCCGGAAAGCCGTTCAGTGAGCGAACGGTGAATCGCGGCTCGCCTAACAACTTTGCGGCAAGTCCCAGGATCAGCCTCAACACTTTGTCGCGGCCGCGAACCGGCTGACGAGCGGCGCTCACTTCGCCGCCGCCGTCTGAAAGGCTGATCACATCTTCTGCCAGCAGCCGCTCGAGGCCCGCCGCGTCTCGCGCGCTCAGATACAACAGGAACTGTTCCAGCGCGCGTCGAGTAGCCTGCTGTCGTTCGGGACTCAAGCGCGACGGGTCTTTGTCGTAACCCTTCATCTTTCGACGCGCGCGCAGCAACACGACCTTCACGTTCGCTTCGGTCATGTCGAGCGCCTCGGCGGTTTCACTTGTTGAATAGTCAAAGACATCTCGCAGCAACAATACCGCACGCTGAGTTGGGCTGAGCGCCTCAAGCGCAAGCAGGAACGCAAACGAAACGCTTTCCATCAAGTCGTAGCGCGCTGCCGGCGAGTCTTCGTTTCGGGCGGGCGGCTCGTAAGAAGCCGGGCTTTGCTCGTCTGTCGGAACGGGTGATGGCAGCCACGGGCCAACGTAGCCTTGTCGCTTTCTTCGACGTAGCAAGTCACGGCTGAGGTTTATCGCGACGCGCACGAGCCAGGGTCGCAGCGGCTCGGCAGTTCGATCGGGCGGCTTTTCGATCGCGCGCACAAAAGTCTCTTGAACCAGGTCGTCTGCGTCTGCGGCGTTCCCTGTCATTCTGTAGCACAGGCCCCAAAGCAATTTGCGATCGGTTTCAAGCGCCTCGGCATAAGCGGACATATGTCTTCCATCCGGACCGTCAGACGATCGCGGCCAGCGTCGGAGATTCAGTCTCGGATATTATCTCCGCAGCTCGTTTCGCGCTCGCAAGTGCCGCGTCGACAAGCAATCCTTCACTGCCAACCCAATCGCCCACGACGAACAACCCGGGCAGATCGGGCACCTGCGGGCCAGGCCGTCCTCTCGTGCCATTGAGCGCGGCTGTTGGCATCGCGTTCATAACAACCATATCAGGCAAGAATCGTCGATAGACCACAATATCGCGCCATCCGGGCTGCACGAGGTCAAGCAAGCTCTCAAGTTCACGCTCGACGAGGTCGCTCGAGTCCGAATGATCAGGCGGCAAATACTTTGCGGCGTGAATCATCGCAGAACCATCGGGTGCAAGTCGGGCGGCCGCCGAATGAACCGAAAGGTAGAGCGGTCGATCGATGCCAAGCGCGAAAGTCGCCTTCGGCCTCGGCAAGCATTTGAGCGCGACGTCGAGACACGCGGCCTTAACTGGGACTGCCTCACGAGCCCAGCGAGCAAGCGACGTAGAAGGTGCGTTCTCCACAAGCTCAACCACCACAGAAGGACTCGCCGCGATGGCCACGGTTGAGGCTTTTAACTCCCGCCCGTCTTTAAGCCGCGCGCTGCTGACACCGCCCGCAGCGTTGCGCGTTATCGCTTCGACCCTCGCTTCGGTCTCGATGAGGACTCCGGCGCCTTCGGCGGCAATACGAAGGCCGTCCACAAGAGTCTGCCAGCCGCGATCGAGATACAAAACACTTTTGTCTTGGGCCTTCTTCAATTGCTCGATTGCGGCTCCTGCGCTCATTAGCGCTGGAGCGTTCGTGTAAGTCGCAACGCGAAACGCGGCGAGAACGAACTCCTTGACTTCACGGTGCGAGACGCTTTGATCGAGCCACTCTTGCACTGTGATATTCATGAATCGCTCGCCATCGATTCGCGCAAACGAAGCCAGCAAGCGGGCGGCTTCCAGTTTGGCGGAAAG
>DATFWM010000004.1:0-6980 GCA_035259295.1 Blastocatellia bacterium
TGTTCCGCCACGGGTCGGGACTAAGACGAGATCGCAAAGCACAGTATCGAGCGCATGTTCGACCACCGAAGTCATCCTATCTTCGCCAGTCATCGCCGCCTGCTTCTTCAGCAGTTCGCGGCGCGCTCCAAGCGTTGTAACAGGCCGATGAGTCTCGGTAAAGGCCGCGATCTTGGCCAACATGGTAACAGCCTCTTCGGGAAACTTTCCCATCGCCGACTCACCTGAGAGCATGACGCAATCGGTTCCATCGAGAATGGCATTGGCAACGTCGGTCGCTTCGGCTCGCGTGGGTAACCGGCTGTTGACCATTGACTCGAGCATCTGGGTCGCCGTGATGACTGGCTTACCGGCTAGATTAGCCTTAGCGATAAGTTGTTTCTGGGTGTGGGCGATCTCTTCAATCGGCACCTCGACCCCAAGATCGCCGCGCGCGACCATCACGCCATCGGTCGTCTTCAGGATTTCATCGTAATGCGCGAGCGCATCCGCGCGTTCGATCTTCGCGATAATGAATGGCTGGCGACCCATCTTCGTAGCGGCAGAGCGAACGGCTTCAATATCGGCGGCGCGTTCGACGAAAGACTGACTCACTGCATCAACACCTTCCTTGAGAGCAAACTCGAGGCAGGCGCGATCGTTGTCGGTAAAAGCGCTGATCCCGAGATCGATTCCGGGCAGGTTCAAACCTTTGCGCGAACGAAGCTCGCCGCCGACCGCGACCCGGCAACGTACTTCGTCGCCCTCGATTCGCTCGACCACCAGTTGCACGAGGCCATCATTAAGAAAAAGACGATCGCCCGGTTTGACGACGCGTGGCAGAGGCTCAAAACTCATCGAGGCGCGTTCGGCGTTCCCGACGACTTCTTTATTCGTTAGGGTAAAATGATCACCGGGCAGGAGCTGAATTGGTTCCGGTTCAATCTTGCCCAGGCGCATCTTCGGCCCGGGCAGGTCCGCCATGATTGTCACGCGCTGCCCGGTCTGTTGGGCAGCTTCGCGAATGCGTCGAATGACTTCGCCGTGTCTGGCAAAATCGCCGTGCGAAAAATTCAGGCGCGCAACACTCAGTCCCGCACGGATGAGGCGGGTTAGCATCTCCGGCGATTCCGAGGCGGGCCCGATGGTGGCGACAATCTTGGTCTTATGCGGCCGCAAGGGCGCGCTCATAACTGCACGAGAATGAGATTAGAAGCCATCTATGAATGATCGGCGTTTGGCGAAAGATTGCTCAAGACCCTTAGCTCAATCCTCTCTCGGCCAGAGGCGATCCCGCGGTTGCCGGACCAGGTGAGGGTCGAGACCGTTGGTGCGTCTGTTTATGAGATGGATTCTAGTTGCCGGCATATCCTTTAATCGTTAGGCTAAAATGCGAACTCAGCGCATCTTGCCACCGTAGACCGCATCTTTGCCCAGCGCTTGCTCGATGCGCAGAAGCTGATTGTATTTCGCGACGCGATCGGTTCGGCTAAGTGAGCCGGTTTTGATCTGTCCGGCGTTGGTCGCGACGGCGATATCTGCAATCGTCGTATCTTCGGTCTCGCCGGAGCGATGACTGATCACGGCGGTGTAACGGTTTTCTCGCGCCAGCTCGATCGCGTCGAGCGTTTCGGTGAGCGAACCGATCTGGTTCACTTTCACCAGGATCGAGTTGGCTACGCCCTGATCGATCGCCTTGCGCAGAAACTCAACGTTAGTCACTAAGAGGTCATCGCCGACGAGCTGAGTGCCCGTGCCCATCGCGGCGGTCAATTTCTTCCATCCGTCCCAGTCATTCTCGGCGCACCCGTCCTCGATCGAGATAATCGGAAACTTCTTCGCCAGCTCCTGGTAGTAAGCGATTAACTCGTCGGCCGTCCTTTTCGAACCATCAGACTTTTTGAAGATGTATTGCTTCTTCCCATCGTAGAACTCCGAGGAGGCGACATCGAGCGCGATAAAGATTTGTGTGCCTAACTTGTAGCCGGCTTTCTTCACCGCCGCACCGATGCTTTCGATCGCGTCATCCGCGCTGTTGAAATTCGGTGCGAACCCACCCTCATCGCCGACGGCAGTAGAGAGTCCACGATCTTTCAAGACGCCTTTGAGCGCATGAAAGATTTCGCAACCAGCGCGCAAAGCTTCAGAGAAACTCGGCACACCTTTGGGCATGATCATGAACTCCTGGAAATCGATCGGCGCATCCGAGTGCGCGCCACCGTTGACAATGTTCATCATCGGCACAGGTAACACCTTGGCGTTAGGTCCACCGAGATACTTAAACAGCGGCAAACCCACTTGCTGGGCCGCGGCGCGGGCGTTCGCGAGCGAGACCGCGAGAATCGCGTTCGCGCCGAGCTTGGATTTGTTCTTTGAACCGTCGAGCGCGATCATTCCCTGATCGATTCCGACCTGGTCGAGCGCATCCATTCCGGTCAGGGCTTTGGCGATTGCGCCATTGACGTTCCCAACCGCCTTGGTTACGCCTTTGCCCGCGTAACGTTTCTTGTTGCCATCGCGCAGCTCCCACGCTTCGTGCGCGCCGGTGCTCGCGCCGCTGGGTACGATCGCGCTCCCGCGCGCGCCGCCGTGGAGAACGACTTCGGCTTCAACTGTGGGATTTCCGCGAGAATCAATGACTTCGCGGCCGTGAACTTGAGTGATTTGGGTTGAGGACATGTGTGATCGAAAGTTTTGAGGCAGAATCTCGCCCTTCCGAGAGCGAGTGAATACGACTAAGGTCGGATCATCAAGTCGTCCAGTGCGCGGCCAATCCAGATGGGCTTCCGGAGTCGGATATTCTCATTCACTTCTCCGAACTAGACAGGATTACCAGGATTCACAGGATTGATTCACCGTCACGCGGCGGACAAAGGTGAATCGTATGCTTCAAGGAACGGCGCTTTGTAAGAGCCGCAGCGGTTATAAACCGCCGTTCCTTGCCTTTCGGCTACGAACGAAGGTCTTACTTCACGACCGTCTCAGGAAGAAACGGTTTGCCCTCGGCGAAAGCGACAAGGTTTTCAACGGTTACCCGCGCAATTTCCGACAAGGCTTCGCGAGTGAGAAACGCCTGATGGGCGGTGATGAGGACATTGGGAAAAGTGAGGAGCCGCGCCAGCTCGTCGTCGTGCAGGATCTGACCGGATAAGTCTTCAAAGAAAACACCTTCTTCTTCTTCGTAGACGTCGAGCCCGACGCCGCCGAGCCGGCCGCATTTCAAGGCTTCGATTAGTGCCTTGGTATCGATAAGCGCGCCGCGGCTGACGTTGATCAGGATGGTGCCGGGTTTAACTAACTCGAGTGTTTCTTTTCGAATGATGTGATGGGTCTCCGGCGTTAGCGGCGTATGCAGCGAAATCACTTCGCTTTCGCGGGCCAAAGTCCGCGGCTCGGTGTACTCGACGCCATATTCCTTGGCCCAATCGGGCATTGGAAACGGATCGTAAGCCAGCACTCTCATTCCGAAACCGCGCAGGATTTGCGCAGTCACCCGGCCAATTTTTCCGGTGCCGAGAATCCCGGCGGTCTTGCCATGAAGATCAAACCCAACCAGACCGTTGAGCGAAAAATTCAGGTCATGAACGCGATTGCATGCGCGTGGAATTTTGCGATTAAGCGCGAGAAGCAGAGCGACCGCATGCTCCGCGACCGCGTGCGGGGAATAGGCCGGAACTCGGGTAACGGAGAGGCCAAGCTCTTTGGCCGCGACCAGATCCACGCTGTTGAATCCGGCACAGCGCAGGGCAAGATGTTTGATGCCTAACGAGTAAAGGCACTCGAGCGCGGGCCGGTTGGCGCGATCATTGACGAAAACACAAATCGCCTGCGCCCCGCGCGCCGCCGGAGCGGTCTCGGCGGAGAGACGTGACTCGAGGAAATGCCAGTCGATCCCCCCGTTCGAGCTGGCCCGCTGCAAGGATTCGCGATCGTATGGCTTGGTGTCAAAGACGGCAGTTTGGAGCATGGGAAATCTTAAGCGACGATGGTGAGTGCGAGCTGACCTTTCATTTCCGCTGCATACCGATCAGCATTCAATCCGACAAGAACATGAAACACGTTATCAGGCAATTTGATCACCGCTTCGACTCCGGCGGCGCGCAATTGAGTTTCATCGATTAGCCTGCGACCGCGCGAAACGATGCGCGGGCGAGTTTCGGCGCAACGATCGACCGCCGGGGTGATTTCAAAGCCATGCGATCCGGAAGCCGCGCAAAAGGTGGCTGCCCGGATTACGGCGCTCTGCGGCGGCAGCAATATCGAGCGGGTTGCGCGCAAGATGACCAGATCGTTGTTCACCTTAGCGGAAATAATAGCTGACAATGAAGTTGAACCGAAACTCGTTCTCGCCGGAATCGAATGATCTTCTCAGAGAAAGGCCCAGGCTAAGTGGGACATTTTCGAGTTCCTTCGCCACCAGCAGCTTGGCTGAGTGAGTGATGTAATTATCGTTCTCGAAGTCAGCCTTTAACTCATACTGTGCCGTGATAGCCCATTTACGCGGAAGAACGAATGTTGCCGGGTAAAAGACTTCGATAAAATGAAGTGGCCGCGTGCTGCCTTCTTCCGCTGCCGATTCATTGTATTCAAACGAGGGGCTGATGGTGAGCCATGGGGTCAGGTCCCAGGCCATGGCGCCAAACTCCTGGACGCGCCAAACATTGTCACTTACTTCGTGACGACCGCTCGGCATTGAGAGCTCGAGACCGCCGCCCACCCTCCACGCCTTATTGATCCGATAGGTGGCGCCAATCGCGGGCTTGATATCGCCCAGGCCGGCGACGTCGGGCAGGCCAGGGTCGTCGCTTCCAGCGCGAAACTTAACCGGGAATCTTAGTCGGACTGCCCAATCCATGGAATCAGTCACTCGCCAGGCCCAAAGCGCGGCTAACGTTTCCTCGACCGTGCTCGTCCCATTGGTAAACTTATTCCATTCCGTTTCGAGCCAGACACGCCGAGTGAGAATGGTAGGATCGGAAAGTTCCTTAAGATCGTCGGCGCTGAGTGCTTCCGTCGCAGCATTGTCGTTGGGCTCAGCGGAAAAGGCGCTGACGACGAAAGTGGCGACCACAGGGCAGAAAGCTGCGAAGAGAAGCCGGTTCATACTTCCGGAGGTTTGCCCTTGAGCTCACCACACCAGGCGCGAGTAACTCAAGCTCCAGCTTCAATCTTCCAAACTCGTGCGCAGTAATCACGGATCGAGCGGTCAGAGGAGAATTTTCCCATTCGTGCGGTGTTGAGAATCGACCTCCGGGTCCAGGCAGCCTGGTTTTGCCAGAGCGCGCCGACTTTTTCCTGGGCATCGACGTAACTCTGGTAATCGGCCAGGAGAAGGAAGGGATCGGTCCCGAGAAGATTGTCAACGATGGGACGAAAGAGGTCGAGATCACCGTGACCCAACGCGCCACTCTCGATGAACTCGATCACCGCGCGCAGGTTTTCGTTATGCTGGTAATAGTCGCGCGGATCGTAGCCGCGGGCTCTTAGCTCTGCGATTTCGGAGACAGTTAGACCAAAGAGAAAGAAATTCTCCGCGCCGACCTCCTGGCGAATCTCAACGTTTGCGCCATCGAGCGTCCCGATGGTCAGTGCGCCATTGAGCGCGAACTTCATGTTACCGGTCCCGCTCGCTTCCTTGCCCGCGGTCGAAATCTGTTCGGAAAGATCGGCAGCCGGATAAATGAAGTGGGCGTTAGTGACATTGAAGTCGGGAAAGTAAATCACCTTTAGCCGGTCACCGAGGCTCGAATCGTTGTTTACCAGGTCACCGATCGCGGTGATTAGCTTGATGATGCGCTTGGCCATGAAATAACCGGGCGCGGCTTTCCCGCCGAAGAGAAAGGTGCGTGCGGGTAACTGAGTGTTCGGATCGTGCTTTAGTCGCAGGTAAAGCGAGAGGATGTGCAGGGCGTTCAGGTGTTGCCGTTTGTATTCGTGAATGCGTTTCACCTGGATATCGAACAACGAATCGGGTAAGACGCTGATCCCGGTGCGCTCTTTGATCAGCGCGGTTAGGCGACGTTTGTTGGCGAGTTTGATCTCGCGCCATTGTTGCTGGAAAGCCGGATCATCAGCCAGAGGTTCCAAACCCCGAAGCTGATCAAGGTTCTGCAGCCAGCTATCTCCGATCTTGGAAGTGACGAGCTGAGTTAAGCCCGGGTTACTTAGAGCGACCCAACGGCGCGGGGTAACGCCATTGGTGACATTGCAAAACCGGTCCGGCCAAAGCTCGGCGAAATCGCGCAGGACCGTTTTCTTGAGTAACTCGGAGTGCAGCTCGGCGACGCCATTCACCATATGACTCCCGACAGTTGCGAGGTGGGCCATGCGCACATAACGCGGGCTGGTTTCGTCGATCAGGGAAAGCCGCGCCAGACGAGCGTCGTCGCCCGGATATTTCATGCGGACCTGATCAAGGAAACGCCGATTGATTTCGTAAATGATTTCGAGATGACGCGGGAGAAGTGATCCAAACAGATCGACGCTCCATTTTTCGAGCGCTTCGGGCAGCAAAGTATGATTCGTGTAGGCAAAGGTCGCGCGCGTAACTCTCCATGCTTCGTCCCAGCCCAGATCATGTTCATCGACCAGCAGGCGCATGAGTTCCGCGACCGCGATTGCCGGGTGAGTGTCGTTCAACTGAACCGCCCATTTCTCATCCAAGGTCTGCGGCGTGCCTCCGAGCCGGAGATGGATACTCAGCATGTCCTGAAGCGAGCAACTGGAGAAGAAGAACTGCTGTTTGAGGCGCAATTCCTTACCGACCGCGACGTCGTCGTTTGGATAAAGGACCTTGGTAATATTCTCCGAGGCCATCTTGTCCTGGACCGCGCGATAATAGTCACCATGATTGAAGGCTTCGAAGTCAAAAGACTCAACCGCTTCCGCCTTCCAGAGTCTAAGCGAGTCGCAGGTGTTGACGTTGTATCCCAGGATAGGCGTGTCATAAGCCACCCCTCTCACCTGTGTCTGTGGAATCCAGCGAGCTCGAAACCGTCCCT
>DATFWM010000005.1:0-4930 GCA_035259295.1 Blastocatellia bacterium
TGTTTATAGGAACGGAGAGATCAAATATCGAACCCCGTAGGGGTGGAATGTTTATAGGAACGGAGAGATCAAATATCGAACCCCGTAGGGGTGGAATGTTTATAGGAACGGAGAGATCGAATAACGAACCCCGTAGGGGTGAAATGTTTATAGGAACGGAGAGATCAAATACCGAACCCCGTAGGGGTGGAATGTGCCGGGTCGGTGCTGGAATCGGATCGGCTTCGACCGGAACATTTCGCTCCTACGGAGCTCGCGTGCACGGAGCGTTCGGACTCTATAAACATTTCACCCTTACGGGGTTCGTTCTCGTACCTCTCCGTTTCTATAAACATTTCATCCCTACGGGATTAAAGGTCGCGACGACATTGCTTGTCGTGGCTTCGATCACATTCGGTTCGATCTCTGCTCAGCGGACCTTGATCGCGTCCCACAAGCTTGTAGAAGCGAAACCCGAAGCGGTCGGGATGTCGAGCGAGCGGCTCGCGAAGATCGATGAAGCTGTGCTCGAGTCGATCTCGCGGAAAGAAACTCCCGGCGCGGTCGTGCTTGTCGCTCGCAAAGGTCGCGTTGTTTATCGCAAAGCTTTCGGCGATCGCGCCATCGAGCCAAGGCGCGAGACGATGACCATCGACACGATTTTTGATCTCGCGTCGCTGACGAAGATCGTCGCAACCGCTACCTCGATGATGATCCTTGTCGAGCGCGGGAAGGTCTCGCTTGCCGATCCGGTCGCGCTCTACATTCCAGAGTTCGGGAAGTTCGGCAAAGAGCGAATCACTGTCGAGCAGTTGATGACCCATCGCGCGGGGCTCCCGCCGGACAACGAGATTGCTGATTATGTTGGGAAGACGATTGATCCAATGCAGCAGATTTACGATCTGCGCCCGAGCTACGAACCGGGAACGCGGTTCGTTTATTCGGATGTTGGATTCATCGTTGCCGCCGAGATAGTTCGACGAGTATCGGGCGACCGGATAGATGAGTTCTCTCGCAAGAACATCTTCGACTGTCTTGGCATGATGGATACTAACTTCAGTTCGAAGTTTGCCGGCCTTGAGATAGTAAGGAAAGGGTTGCGCGGAACAATCTCTTGGGTGACCACCGATCCGTATCGTGAAAGGCAACTGTCTGAGAAGGAGATGAAACCTTATCGGACTTCGGCTGATTTGATCGAAGCTCGTTTGAAACGAATCGCACCCACCGAAAACCGCGAAGGCCGATGGATGCGAGGTGAAGTCCACGACCCGCGAGCTTACGAGATGGGCGGCGTGGCGGGACACGCTGGACTCTTCTCGACCGCCGACGACCTGGCGATCTTCTGCCAGATGATTCTCAACAAAGGCGAATACAACGGCGTTCGCATTCTCGCGCCTTACTCCGTCGAACGGATGGTGAGCGCCCAGTCGCTGCCGACTTCGCAAATGCGAGGCATCGGTTGGGACATCAATACTTCGTACTCTTCGAATCGCGGAGATCTATTCCCGGTTGGAACGTTCGGGCATACAGGCTTCACAGGCACGAGCTTGTGGCTCGATCCGGCGAGCGAGACTTTCGTGATCCTACTAACCAACCGCGTTCACCCCAACGGCAAAGGCGACGTGACTCGGCTGCGATCGTTCGTGGCTTCAATCGTTGCGGGCGCGATCAGCGAGTCGCCTCACGCGCCGGTGTTCGAGCATCTCAAGTCGCCGCCAACCTACGTCGATGCGCCGCGCGCCGTAGTCACTCGCAGCGTTCCATCGGGGCCGCTTCATCCAGTGCTCACCGGAATCGACGTGCTTGAACGCGACGGTTTCAAACAACTCGAAGGCCGGCGCGTTGGCTTGATCACGAATCATACAGGGCGCGACGGCAAAGGCCGCTCGACCATCGATGTTCTCGCGGCGGCGAAGAACCTCAAGCTCGTAGCGCTGTTCTCGCCCGAGCACGGATTGCGTGGAATTGAAGATACCCACGTCGGCGACACGCGAGACGATAAGACCGGGCTTCCGGTCTATAGCCTTTATGAGAAAGACCGCCGTCGGCCGACAGCCGAGATGTTGAAAGGCATCGATACGTTGATGTTCGACATTCAGGACGTCGGCGCGCGCTTTTACACTTACACGACGACGTGCGGTTACGCGTTGGAAGAAGCCGCGAAGAACAAAATCAAATTCGTGGTGCTCGACCGGCCCGACCCGATCAACGGTTACGAGATCGAAGGCCCGGTCACAGACAGCGAATTCACCAATCAGTTCATTTCTTATCATTCGGTTCCCGTGCGCTACGGCATGACGATCGGCGAGCTTGCGATGCTGTTCAACTCCGAGCGCAAGATCAACGCGGACTTGACGGTGATCAAGATGGAAGGCTGGCGTCGTGCGGATTACTATGACGGCACCGCGCTGACTTGGGTAAATCCCTCGCCGAACATGCGCAACCTCACTGAAGCTCTGTTGTATCCAGGCATTGGTCTGCTCGAGACGACGAACCTTTCAGTCGGGCGTGGAACCGACACGCCGTTCGAGGTGATCGGCGCGCCGTGGGTTGATGGATCGAAGCTCGCTGAAGCGCTCAACCGCGCGGGGCATGCTGGAGTCCGCTTCGTGCCGGTGAGATTCACCCCAAAGTCTTCGAAGTTTGCTAATGAAGAATGCGGCGGTGTGAACATCGTCGTCACGGATCGCGGATCGTTTCATCCGGTGGCGACCGGCATCGAGATCGCTTATCAACTCAACCGGCTGCACCCGGGCGTTTGGAAGCTTGATGACTACTTGCGACTGCTGGTGAACCGCGCGGCGCTGGCTGCTCTGAAGCAAGGCAAGACGCCCTCCGAGATCGCTACAACCTGGCAAACGGGGCTCGCCGAGTTCGCGAGTATTAGAAAGAAGTACCTGATTTATTAGTGCCAGTTCTGAGTTCAGCCTTAAGGCTGCGTCACCGCAATCTGAAACTTGAACTCAGAACGCAAGCTGAAGCGTGAACTCAGAAACGCAAGCTGAAGCTTGGGCTCTGAACTCATTCGCTCGAAGGAACAAAGGAGGCTCCTATGAAACTGCGATTCTTGTTCGTGATCGCGCTGTTTTCTCTGACGGTCAGTGCGCGTGCTCAAACAGTGTCGGGCACGCTTCAAGGCAAAGTTGCCGACCAGGCAAGCGCGGTTGTGGCCGGAGCTACAATTGCTGCCAAGAACGTCGAGACCGGATTGGAACGAAAGACGGTAACTGACGACAAAGGCTTTTATCAACTGACCTTTCTGCCAATCGGTTCTTACGACGTCACTGCTTCGATGGCCGGCTTCAAGACGCTGACCAAGCAGAAAGTTGAGATTCAGCTCAACTCGACGACCGTTGAAGACTTTTCGCTCACCGCTTCGGGAGCGCAGGAGGTTGTGACGATAACCGGTGGTGGCGCAGAAATTGACAAAACGTCGGGCGAAATCAAGACGACTTACGACTCTCAACAGGTGACCGAGCGACCGATTGCCGGTCGCAACTTTTTGAGCCTGGCCGAGACCGCGCCCGGTTTTCAGGAGAGCCCTCTGAGTGGTGTCAACAACCCGACGCTGTCAACCGGGAGCTCGATTAACTTCAACGGCACCGGTTCGCGAGGGACCACTTTTCAGATCGATGGCGTCAACAACGACGACTATTCTGAAAACCAGAACCGTCAGGGCGTCAACCTCAGCGCGATTCGCGCGTTTCAATTGATCACCAACAACTTCTCCGCTGAATTCGGCCGCGCCTACGGCGCTACTGTTCTGGTGCAGACCAAATCCGGCTCGAATAAGTATCACGGCGAGGGCTTTTGGTTCCATCAAAACAGCGCGTTGAATGCCAACAGCTTCTTCCGCAACGCGGCGGGCCGGTTCGGTGATCGCGGCGAAGCGTTGCTGCCTTTCCAGAAGCCCGGCGATCTGCGCGCGCCGATTCCGCCCTCGCGTCGTCACGATTGGGGCGGCGTGTTTGGCGGGCCAATCAAACGCGACAAGCTATTTTTCTTTGCAAGCGCCGAACGCGTCGACAACGGCGGATCGCTCGGCTTCACTGAGGATATACTCTTAACCAACGAGCGCACGCCTGATCCTTCTGTAACCGATGCCGCCAACAAGGCGTTCATTCAAAGCGTGATAAATCGGTTTCCGAACGTCGCTCCGAATAACCCGTCGGCCGGCCCGCGCGCGTTTACGACGACCCGGCTCTTCAGCTTTCCTGATCGCGATTATTCGATTCGCGCCGATTGGAACACCAGTTCGAGGAACAATATGTTCTTCCGCTATCAGTACAGCACGAATCGGCGAGAATCGCAGGACGTCATTATCGGCGAGCAGGCGCTGCAGAATCACCGACAGCAAAACTTTGGATACGTGTGGACTCATCAGTACAGTCCGGTGATGGTGGGCGAGTTTCGATTTTCGATTGGACGCCGTCGCACGATCGTTGACATAGCGGCGGGCAACGACACGCCGGTCGTTCGCTTCAGCGGCACGGCAAACGCATCGATCATCGGAAACGCCGGCGCGTTCCCGATCCATCGTTTCCAAACTGACCTCCAGTTCGTCTACAACCTTTCGACGGTCAAGTTCAATCGTCACGCGCTAAAGTTCGGCACTGACATTCGCCCCTCGAGGCTCGACGACCTGGCTGACAACTTTTCGCGCGGCTTTTATACGTTTTCTACGTCAGGGGGCAAAGACGCTTACGGAAATTTCCTGCGCGGATTTGTTGGCACGTTCACCAAGGGTTACGGGCCGTTCTTCCTGCGCAATCGGATAAAGGAGTTCAACTTCTACGGCCAGGATGACTTCAAAGCGAGGTCGAACCTCACGCTGAATCTCGGCCTGCGCTACGAGTACGCGGCGGCACCCTATGATGCCGATCACAAAATTTCATATGGCTTCGCCGATGACAAGAACAATCTCGCACCCCGCATCGGCTTTGCTTACAGC
>DATFWM010000006.1:0-4399 GCA_035259295.1 Blastocatellia bacterium
AGCGTGGTTAATAGAACAGGTATTTGCGCCACTGATCGTCGCTCTTGCCGAGCAGGCGGATGAGGTGACGGCTCGTATGCAGACTGAACGGGCGAGGCGCGCGCGCCAGGCGCATGTTGGCTTCTTCCGGCGTGCGATTGCCCTTGCGGTTATTGCACGGATGGCAGCAGGCGACCAGGTTTTCCCAGGTGGAAACTCCGCCGCGGGAACGTGGGATCACATGATCAAGGGTCAGTTCGGCGGATGACAACGCCACGCCGCAGTATTGGCAGGTGTTGCGGTCGCGCAGCAGGATGTTCTTACGTGAAAGGGCACGCGTCTGATGCGGAATACGACGGTACTCAAGCAGGCGGATCACCGAGGGCAGACGAATCGCCAGCCTCGCCGAGTGTAGATAGTGTCCGTTCTCCTCCTCAGTAATCGCGACGCCTTTCAGGACCAAGACCAACGCGCGGCGTGCCGCGCAGATATTGATGGGCTCATACGAGGCATTGAGAACAAGTACCGGGGAATGCATCGGCAGGCGTGCTGGTTCGTTGGGCTCCACCATGGTCGCCGGCGTAACCATCACACGCGGCGCATGATGCGACCCTGAATGACGATGCGATAGATTGTGTCTCGACATGGCCCTTTGTCTCTATCCAGCAGCTGCCTCTACCAGGGCAGCTCCGTTTCTTTCCTGATTTGAAACTTCTTGCGGACCGATCTCTGCAACCTCGCGATAAACTCTGGCCACAGTTGCCACTGCGATCTGCCGCGCTCCGGCGGCACGCAGCACGCGTGCGCATTCGTTCAAGGTGGTTCCAGTGGTGTACACGTCGTCAACGATCACGACGCTTCTGTCCTTTACTCTTGCCGGAGTGGTCACCACAAACGCTCCGCGTACGTTTTCGCGCCGCTGATGACTTGTCAATCCCGTCTGTGAACTTGTTGCCCTCGCGCGACGAAGATTCCCGGTATGCAACTCGAAGCGTGAGCGATCCAAATCCCGGACGGCAGCTCGGACAATCAGCTCCGATTGATTGAATCCTCGCTGGCGACGCTTTCTCGGATGGAGTGGCACCGGAATCATTAACGTCGCTTGATCGCCCTCAAACTTGCTTCGCCCCAACGCCGTCGCCAACTTCGCGCCAAGCACATTCGCTGCTGGCCTTAGTTGCTCGTACTTAAGTAGATGCACAAGCCGCCGCAGTTCGCCGTCATAGCTCCCGAATGAAACTGCGAAATCGAAGCGCGGATGCGTGCGTCTACATACGCCGCAAAGCAACTCGCTTCCAGCCGAGTAGAATCCGACGGCCTCGCCACAAACTGCGCAGGCGACTACGTCAGAGGGCGCCAGCGAATTTAGACACGCATTGCAGACAGGAATTCGGGAGAGCCGGGTAAGTGTGCGATTGCAGATTCGACAGTCGGATGGAAGAAGGACAGCCGCAACATCGTCCAGGGCGATGCGCAGCGGGCGCCACGCCGCCTCAATCCACAAGCGGCCTCGCAGTCCGCTGCCGCGAACTGCCGCGCGCTCCGGAGTTAGGTCACCGCTACTGCTGAAGACGACCCTCCAGGTCTCCGGTACCATCCGCCGAGGCAGATGTCACCGGCCTCGCAAATACAGCCTCATCCCGTTGGAGACGAGAATAGCTGAGTACATGAACAGTATAACCGCACAAGCAAGAAGGCAGTATGAACATACTGTTCATGAACTAGTGGGTTGGGATCGCGTTGTCTTACGTGGTTCCGGCCGACCTCACCTTGACGTCTTCTTCCCGACATCGCTACATTGACGCAATTCCTCCATGTCATCCGCCGACGAATACGCGATTAATGTCGCCAAAACCGAGTATCGCGAAGGGCATAACAACGCTGATGTGGAACGGATACTCAGCGTTTTCGCCAATGGGTTCACGAACATGCCGGAGGGTGAGCCTACTTTCTACGGTGAAGAAGCCAGAGAAGCGCTTCGAAGCCAGCTCTCAAAATTGTTTGAGCTTTATCGAGTCAGAATGGAAGTCGTCATCGTCCACATCGCGGTATTCGAAAATACGGCGGTCGACCGCGGCTGGCACAAGTTGATCCTCACACCCAAAATAGGCGGCGATCCGGAAGTGCGCAGGTATCGTTACTGCGAGATCTGGCACAAACAGAAAGACGGCTCGTGGCGAATTGGATTCTTTATCAGCAACAAGGATCACGAGCCGACCATGCTTAACTCAGTCGCTTTTCCTTCAGACGCCTCTGCAATCGTTCGCTAAAACCTCGCGGGAGATCGAAAGTCCTACCATCGCCTACAAGCCGAATGACATTGCGCGTGCCATCGACCACCGCGGAGCAGTGCTCGCATGTCTTCAGGTGTTCAGCAATACGTTCACGCAGAACCGGATCGATGTCGCCATCGACGTAGTTCGAGATCTCTCTCCAGACCTCAACGCAACTGATCTCGATAATTGGCACAGTCAAAACGGCCTCACCTTCTTATAGGTTGCGATTCCTGCAGACCAGCTTCCGTCGTATCCCGGAGCCAACGCATCACGCATCTGCAAACGGGCGCGCAGCAGGCGCGTACGTACCAGCGGTTCATTCAAGCCGAGCGCTTCGGATGTTTCTCGAATGTTCAAGCCCTGTACGTCGCGTAGGATAAAGACCTCGCGATAGATCGGCTTTAGTGAAGCTATCGCTTGTGCAAGCGCATCCTTGAGTTGCTTTTGCGCCAGAGCTTCTGATGGGATTTCGCGCCAGTCTGCGAAGTCGCGCGGGAAGTAATCGCCGGAATCGTCTTCATAGCCTTCGTCGATAGACTCATACAAAGCTTTGCGCTCTTTTCGGCGACGCATTCGCGCTTCGTTCACGGCGATCTGAATCAGCCAGGTACTGAATTTGCACTCGCCGCGAAACTGATCGAGCTTGGCATAGGCTTTCAGGAACGATTCCTGCGCGACGTCTTCGGCATCGGCTTCATTTCCCAAAACCGAAAATGCTGCTGCGTATGCGGCCCGCTGATAAGGCTCAATGAGCGAATAGAACAGCTCAGACTCGCCTGCTTTGATCCTTTCGATCAGGTCAGGTTCAGTCACGGAATGGGCGGTCGAAGCCATCTGGGCAGGTGGGATTCGCGATGTTAGCAAAAGTGACGGAAAATAGGGGGCAGGGAACAGCACTGCACGAGATTTCTGGCCGAAGAGCCACGAGACGGCACTCAAGTTGGAAGCATTCCGGGAGGTCCTTCGCCAAAGGAAGGCTCAGGATGACAGTCTTTATAGAGATTGGACTTAATAAGAAAAAGGCGCGACTGAAGGTCGCGCCTTTGATTTTTTAAAAGCTTAGAAGCTCAGCAGCTTAGAAGCTTGTTTACTCCCTCACCCCATCCATAAACGCTCGCAACTTCCTCGAGCGGGATGGATGACGAAGCTTTCTCAGCGCCTTGGCTTCGATTTGGCGAATGCGTTCGCGTGTGACTGCGAACGACTGGCCGACTTCTTCGAGTGTGTGCTCGGAGCCGTCTTCGAGTCCGAAGCGCATCTTGATCACCTTTTCTTCGCGGGGAGTGAGTGTGCGGAGCACGTGCGCCGTCTGCTCCTTGAGATTCACGTTGATCACGGCTTCTGCAGGAGAGACTACGCCGCGATCTTCGATGAAGTCGCCAAGATGCGAATCTTCTTCTTCTCCGATTGGAGTTTCGAGCGAGATAGGTTCCTGAGCGATCTTCAGCACTTTGCGGACTTTCGCAACAGGAATGTCCATCCGCTTCGCGATCTCTTCCGACGTAGGCTCACGGCCGAGTTCCTGTACAAGCTGACGCGAGGTCCGGATCAGCTTGTTGATGGTCTCGATCATGTGCACCGGAATACGGATGGTGCGCGCCTGGTCGGCGATTGCGCGAGTGATCGCCTGGCGAATCCACCACGTCGCATACGTCGAGAACTTGTATCCGCGACGGTATTCGAACTTGTCCACCGCCTTCATCAGGCCGATGTTGCCTTCCTGAATCAGGTCGAGGAACTGCAGTCCGCGATTGGTGTACTTCTTGGCGATCGAAACCACGAGTCGCAGGTTGGCTTCGATGAGTTCGCGCTTGGCGTACTCGGCATCGATGTCGCCTTGCGTGATCTCGCGCTGCGTGCGCTTCAGTTCGCCGAAGGTGATGCCGTACTCCTGCTCCATCTTCTCGAGATCGGCTTTGCAGTTGCGCTGCTGCCTGCGATATTCCTTCTTGAGCTCTTCGGAGCGGGTGGAATCGACCTTCTTTTCCAGGTTGTGGAACTGGCGGTCGAGCGAACGCATCTGCTCGGAGACGTGTCCGACGCGATCGATCAGCTTCTTGCGCTGCGAGTTGGTGTAACGCAGTTCGCGGATAATCCGCGAAACCATCACCTTCTCGCGCCCCAAAGCCCAGCGCGTCTTGCGA
>DATFWM010000007.1:0-3898 GCA_035259295.1 Blastocatellia bacterium
TCAAGGGCACGCGTATGGCCGGCCATATGGGCGCCGCGCGCAGCACCGTTAAGAACCTCCGCGTGGCGGCGGTTGATGCTGAGAACAATCTGCTGATGATTCGCGGCGCGGTGCCAGGGCCGAATGGATCGTATGTGTTGATAAAGAAGGCGCAGTTGTGATGCGTGAAACGTGACACGTGATACGTGAAACGTGACTATTGTTATCACGAGTCACGGATCACGCATCACGATCACGTTTCACCATCACCTTGGAGACTAATATGCCAGTTGTGAAGGTCAAGAACCTGAAGAGTGAAGACGTCGGCGAGATTGAGCTGTCCGACGAGGTGTTCGGAGCGCGCCTCAATAAGGCCGTGATCTATGCGGCGCTGAAGAGCTATCGAGCGAATCAGCGCGCCGGAACCTCGGCTACAAAGACACGCGGCAATACCAGCGGCTCTGGACGCAAGCTCTGGAAACAGAAGGGCACCGGCCGGGCTCGAATAGCGAGCTTGCGCAGCCCGTTGTGGAAAGGCGGCGGCAACGTTCACGGGCCTCAGCCGCGCGATTGGTCATATTCCGTGCCGAAGAAGGTTCGGCGCGGAGCCATGCGCTCGGTGTTGTCGGAACGGTTGCGCGAGGGCGGGTTGGTGATACTGGAGAACCTCGAGCTGGAATCGCACAAAACCAGAGAGTTTGTCGAAAAGCTTGACGCGCTCGGGCTCACGCGGCGGACTCTCATAGTCGATTCGCCCAACAACAATCATCTGATTTTGTCATCGCGCAATCTTAGAGAGGTGACTCTGGTGTCTGCTGAAAACGTGAATGTGTACAACCTGCTGACTCACGAGCAAATAGCGCTCACGCGAGAGTCTGCAGTTCAGTTAGAAAAGCGGTTGCGCGATACGCGGGAGACAGCGCAATGAAGACAATTTGGGACGTAATCAAAGGGCCGGTGATTACCGAGAAGGCGCTCACCATGAAGGATGAGCCTGAGTCGATGGGCCGCAGCGGGAACGACCGTCAAATGCTCACGTTGAAGGTGCATCGCGATGCAACCAAACCGGAGATCAAGCACGCCGTGGAGAAGATACTTGGCGTGAAGGTTCAGACGGTGCACGTGGCAAACTATCGCGGCAAGATGAAGCGCATCCCGACCCGTCGCGAGACTGGCCGCCGCTCGGATTGGAAGAAAGCATACGTAACGCTCAAGGCGGGCGAGAAGCCGATTATGTACGAAGACGCGATATGATTTTGTTTGTAGTACGGCCTTCAGGCGGAAGTTTGTATGCGGTTTGCGCCAGGGGGTCCGGTTTACGAACTTCCGCCTGAAGGCCGTACTACAAACGAATTGGAGACGCGATGGGAATCAAGAAGCTAACACCAACGTCATCGGCGAGACGGTATCAGACGTACCTGACGCTCGAAGAAGTGACGACCGATGCTCCCTACGAACCGTTGCTGGAACCGAAGAGACGCATCTCGGGGCGCAACAACGACGGTCACATAACGATGCGTCGTCGCGGAGGCGGCGCCAGGCGAATGTATCGCATCATCGACTTCAAGCGCGACAAGGCAGGCATTCCAGCAAAAGTCGCGACGGTGGAATACGATCCGAACCGCTCGGCGTTGATCGCGCTGCTGCATTATCTGGATGGCGAGAAGCGCTACATCATCGCTCCGGTCGGGTTGAAGGTCGGACAGACCATTGTTTCTGGACCCGATGCTGACATCATCGCCGGCAACGCGCTCCCGCTGAAGGCGATTCCGCTCGGCACAACCATTCACAACGTCGAGCTCAGGCCGGGCAAAGGCGCACAGATGGTGAGGGCTGCGGGCGGCGCGGCGCAGCTTGTCGCGAAGGAAGGGGATTGGGCGCAGCTTCGCTTGCCGAGCGGTGAGATCCGCAAAGTACACATCGACTGCTACGCGACCATCGGTCAGATCGGTAACATCGAGCACAGTAATATTTCGCTGGGCAAGGCGGGTCGCACGCGGTGGCTGGGGCGCAGGCCGAAGGTGCGCGGCGTGGCGATGAACCCGGTGGATCACCCACACGGCGGGGGCGAAGGCAAGACTTCGGGTGGCCGCAACCCGGTCACTCCGTGGGGTCAGCCGACTCGCGGGTATAAAACTCGAAACAACAAACGCACGGACAAGTTTATCGTGCGAAGAGGGAAGAAATAGGACGAATAGGACCTATAAGACTTATGGCAAGATCAATCAAGAAGGGGCCGTTCATCGACGAGTACTTGATCAAGGCGATCGCGCGGATGAACCAGACCAATGAAAAGCGGGTTCAGAAGACGTGGTCTCGGCGATCGACGATCGTGCCTGAGATGGTAGGTCATACGATTGCAGTTCACAACGGCAAGAAGTTCGTCCCTGTCTACATTCAGGAGAACATGGTCGGCCACAAACTCGGCGAGTTCTCGCCGACGCGGCAGTTCAAAGGTCACCCTGAGAGGACCGAAAAAGTCGTGAAGAAAGCGCCTGGAGCAAAATAGCTATGAAAGCACGCGCAGTCGCAAAGTACATCAAAGGCTCGCCGCAAAAGGCACGGCTGGTCATCGACCAGATTCGAGGACGTAACGTCAGCGAAGCGCTGTCGGTGCTGAAGACTTCTAACAAGCGCGCCGCCGGACCAATCGAGGTCACCTTGCGTTCGGCGATTGCCAATGCCGAGCAGAAGGCTGATCAGCTCAACGTGGCAATTGACGTTGACGCGTTGAGAATCTCAAACGCGACAGTAGATCTTGGGCCGACCAAGTATCGGCGTCGAGTTCGACCTGCGCCGATGGGACGCGCTTATCGCGAGCGCCGTTGGCAGAGTCATATAACGATAGAGGTTGAATCGGAGAAAGAATGATTCGTGATTTCGTGATGCGTGATTCGTGAATTGCTTTAAGCTCTGGTCACGTATCACGCATCACCAATCACGCATCATAAGGAGGAATCGTGGGGCAGAAAGTTCATCCATATGGTTTCAGGTTAGGCATCAACCGGAGTTGGCATTCTAACTGGATCGCTAAACGTGACTACCCCGACTTGCTGCACGAGGACCTGAAGCTGAAGAGGGAATTGAAGGGAAGGTTTTCAGGCGCTGGCGTCTCGCACATCGACATCGAGCGGGCGGCGAACAAGCTGAAGATCATCATCCACACCTCGCGACCGGGCATAATCATCGGGCGCAAGGGGGCCGAGATCGACAGGCTCAAAGAAGAAATCAAACATCGCACAGGGCGCGAAGTTTACGTCAACATTCAGGAGATTCATAAGCCCGAGTTGAACGCGCAGCTTCAGGCTGAGCAGATTGCCCAGCAACTCGAGAAGCGAATCGCTTTTCGGCGGGCGATGCGGCGAGCGGTCGAGAACGCCCAGCGATTTGGTGCGCAGGGAATCAAGGTGCGCGTGTCGGGAAGGTTGAACGGGGCCGAGATCGCGCGCTCCGAATGGTACTTGCAGGGAAGGCTTCCGCTTCACACGCTGCGGGCGGATATCGATTACGGATTCGCCGAGGCGCGAACGACTTTTGGAGTGATCGGGGTGAAGGTTTGGGTTTATCGCGGCGAGGAGATGACCGTGCGTCGCGCTGCGCAGGGGAGAAGGCAATGATATTTGTCATTAGTCATTTGTCACTTGCCAATGACTAAGGACTAATGACAAAGGACTAGCATGGCTGAATACAAAATTCCAAAGCGAATGAAATACCGCAAGCAGCAGCGCGGAAGGATGAGCGGATTGTCGACGCGCGGCGCCGAGATTTCTTTTGGTGAGTACGGGCTGAAGGCGCTGGAGCCGGCGTGGATTACCGGCAAGCAGATCGAGGCTTCGCGAGTTGCGATGACTCGATTTGTAAAGCGCGGCGGAAAAATCTGGATTCGAGTATTTCCGGACAAGCCGATCACCAAGAAACC
>DATFWM010000008.1:0-10704 GCA_035259295.1 Blastocatellia bacterium
GCCTTGAGTCGCCGGCTCTTGGCGCGCATCTCCAGCACTCCGATGCCCGGGGTGTCGTCGATGTAGACCTTCGTCTCACATAATCGCCGCAGCGCATCCGCGAGTCGCGCCCACTCCTCGCGATTGAGATAACCGGTTCGCAGGCGGTGCGCATCGACCCGCGCCTCCGAACATAGCAACCGCGACACCAGTTGTTCGGCTGACATCTCCAGGCTGAAAATCCCAACGACGTTCGCATTCTTGGCAGCGTACTGGGCCATATTCAAAGCGAGCGCGGTCTTGCCAGTCGACGGCCGTCCGGCGATTACGATTAGCTCTTGCCGCTGCAAACCGGAGGTCATGCGATCGAAGTCGGTGAACCCGGTGGGCACGCCGGTGATCATCTCAGGGCGGCCAGCCATCTGCTCGATCTGCTCCAGCCTGCGGTGGGCGACGTCGCCGACGTATTGAAAACCCTGCCGCACTCGATCCTCGGCAATCTGGAAGATCATCTGCTCTGCTCTGTCGATGATCACATCGGGTTCGTCTTCCTCCTCGAAGGCGAGAGCGACGATCTGATTGGAGGCGGTGATGAGCTTGCGCAGCATCGACTTGGCTTTGACGAGTTTGGCGTAGGGCTCGATGTTGTCGGTGCGCGGGACGCCGTCGATCAGCGACGCGATGTAGGTTGCCCCACCGATTTGTTCGAACTCGCCGGCGCGGCGCAACTCATCGCCGAGGGTTATCAGGTCGATTGGAGTCAGGCGCTCCGAAAGCCCAATCATCTTGTCGAAGATACGCCGGTGGGAGTCCAGGAAGAAATCGTCGCGCCGCAAAAGCTCGATCGCTTGATTGCAGACGGCGTTGTCGAGCAGGATCGCGCCCAGTATCGAGCGCTCGGCTTCGATGCTGGACGGGAGACCCTTCTCAAGAAAAGGATCACCACCCATTGCCGCTCGTGACATCTCTTAACCTTTTTGTTTTAGAACCCCCTCCGCGCGGCGGGCGACTTGAGCGGAACATCTTGAAAGTTTGATTGCAAAAACGAAAGCGCGGAACGCTGCGCCCTCAGCGTTCCGCGCGCGATCATAACAAGAAGATCAAGGTCAGTCTAGCTTTCGACGAAAAAAGATAACCGGTATTGAGGCTGGGCAACCGAGAAACCTCAAAATTCGGCGGCTTCAGATCTGAGATTCGCCACAGGACAGTGTGGGCATCACTACTCGTCAGCTCCTTCATCAACGCCGGCGGCCTCGGTTGTTTCCGCTGAGGCCTCGACGCCGACGCTCTCGGCTGCCGCGGAAGCGGCTTCTGGAGCCACTTCCAGGGCTTTCTCTTCTTCTCCCAGCTTGTGAATGCTTACCTTGATCATCGGGGTCACGTCGCGGTGCAGCTTGATCGCCACATCGTACTCGCCGATCTCTTTGATGTGCTCGCGCAGCCCGATCTTACGACGCTCAACCGTCACTCCGCGCTCCTTTAGCGCTTCGGCTATATCAAGCGCCGTGACTGATCCGTACAATACTCCGTGCTCGCCCACGCGACGATCGAAACGCAGCTCGAGCCCCTGCAACTTCTCGGCTTCGGTTCGAGCCGACACGCACTCGCGATCCTCGCGTTTGGCGAGCAGCCGCCGTTGCTCCTCGATCATCCGCTTGTTGCCGGCGCTGGCCTCGATCGCCAGCCGCTGAGGCAGCAAATAGTTTCGCCCATAACCCGCGCGCACGCGCACTACTTGCCCGCGCTGCCCAAGGTTATCGACATCCTCGCAAAGCAAAACATCCATGTGTGCCATTGATAAGTCTCCAGTGATACGTGATGCGTGATACGTGATTAATGATCCGTCAACTTTGATCACGGATCACGCATCACTCTCAATTCGTGCTGAATGGAAGAATCGCGGCGTTGCGCGCGCGTTTGATCGCGGTCGCAAGCATGCGCTGGTGTGGCGCGCACGTGCCTGATATTCGCCGAGGCAAAATCTTCCCTCGTTCGGGTATGTAGCCGCCGAGCAATCGCCCGTCCTTGTAATCTATGTAATCAACCTTATCGGCGCAGAATCTGCAAGACTTGCGCACACGCACGAAACGCCGCGCTGGCGCGCCTTGTCCGGCGCCTTGTCTGCCGCCGCGTTCTTCGCGGCGACCCTGCTCTCTGGGTTCGCTGCTCATACCTGTTATCCCTCCTGCTCCTCAGACTCTTCGCTGTCCTCTTCCTCCTCGCCTATCGGAAGCACGGGCTCGGCTTGCCGAGTGCGTCGGGTGCTCGCAGCCGCCGCAGCATGCGCAGCGCGACGCACGCGCAACTTCTCGGCGCGCTTCAAGTCTTCGTCGATGCGGATTGTGATATAACGGATCACCGCATCGGTCACGCGCATTCGCCGTTCTATCTCCGCGATTTCCGCGCCGCTCCCTTCGACCGTCAGCACGACGTAGTGGCCCTCGTTGAACTTCCGGATAGGGTAGGCGAGCCTGCGGCGGCCCATTCGTTCGACTTTAGTTATCTGGGCGCCCTGGTTGGTTGCGATCTCGCTCAATTGAGCGATCAAGGTCTCGATGTCGCTCTCCTCGATGTTGGGAGCGATGATAAACAGAACTTCGTAGACCCTCATTAGAGAGTATCCTCCTTTTGGATTACGTCGGTCACTCGCCGCTTCGGAGTTACGAATTTCAAATTTCAAATCTCAAATTCGTGATTTGAAATCTGAAATCGTTGTCGGTCGCGGCGTGCGACGCTTCGGTTAAAGCCCTGGCTTCCAGGCCAGAGCAAGGAGGTTCATTGTAGAACCTCTTTGAGAAAGAACATAAGAGTACCACAGACTTTCAGTCTGTATTGCTTTAAGGATACAGACTGAAGTCTGTGCTACTTCACTCGTTCGTTGAAGCGCGACATCGCGCGCTCGACGCCATCGGTCAAGATCATAGTCACTGCGTCCGCGCCGCGCTCGAGCATCTGCTCCAACCGCTCGCGGTCGCACTTTGGAATCGGCGAAAGCACAAAGCCCACAAGATCGTCGACCGGATGATCGGGCTTTACGCCAAACCTCACTCTTGCGAACTCCCGAGTGCCCAGCCGTTCAACTATCGACTTCAATCCGTTATGTCCGCCGGCGCTCCCCCGGGCTCGCACGCGAATCATACCGAACGGCAGAGCTACATCATCGCACGCGATTATCAAATCAGCGAAGTTTGACTCGCCGTAGCGCTCAACAAGTGGCCAGACCACATCGCCGCTTGAATTCATGAACGTCTGCGGCTTGGCAAGCAGTACCCGCTGGCCTGCCAGCGTGACCTCCGCCACCCTCGCGTTCGACTCATTGCGAAAGCGGCGACCTCCGGCGCGCTCAAACAATTTGTCAATCAGCAAGAACCCGATGTTATGACGCGTCATTTCATATTCGCGCCCCGGATTCCCAAGCCCAACTATTCGCTTCATAGTCATTCGTCATCGGTCATTTGTCATTGGTCATTTGCGTGATGACAAATGACTAATGGCCAATGACAAATGTCTATTCTTCTTCTTCGGCCTTGCCCTTCTTGATCACTTCGGGCTCGGCGGCAGGTGCAGCCTCGCCCTCAGGAACCTCGGCCGCAGGCGCAACTTCCTCGATCATCCTCGGAGCCAACACGCCTGCGACTATTTGAGTCTCATCGGCAAGCACCTTGACTTTTTCGCGGTCGTAAATCAAATCGGCTATCGTTACGTGGTCGCCGATGCGAAGATTCCACACCTCGACCTTCAAGTGCTCGGGTATATCGCCCGGCAGACACTCAACATCAACTTCGCGAAGCTGGAGCTCAAATATGCCGCCTTCGGACTTGACTCCGACCGGATCACCAACCGGTTCAACCTCAACGCTCACGCGGGTGACGGTGGTCATCGACAGCCGAAACAAGTCTGCGTGCAATAGGCGGCCGCGGACAGGGTCGACCTGATAGTCCTTGATGATCACATTCGCCGGCTCACCATCGACTTGCGGCACAGCGAGCTTGAAAATCGTATTGTGGCCCGTGTCCGACCGAAGAATCGTTGCGATATCCTTGGCGCTCACGGCCACAGCCAACGAGTCTCCGCCCTCGCCATAGACCGCGGCGGGGATCATCCCTTGCGCCCGCAGCCTGCGAGTTGGTCCTTTGCCCACTCCGTCTCGAGGCGTCGCGTTTATGGTTATGTCTTTGATCATTTCTAAACTCCAAGCTGATGCGTGATACGTGATCCGTGACCGGAATCACGAATCACGTGTCACGCATCACTTCGTCAAATAAACAATTTACTCACCGACGTCTCGTCGTGTATCGACAAAATCGCTTCAGCCAGCAGCTTCGCCACACTCAGGCATTTGATCTTGGCCGATCGGCAAGCGGACTCCGTCGGAATAGTGTTGGTCACCACCAACTGCTCGATCACTGAATCCTCGATCCGTTGAATCGCGTTCCCGCTCAGCACCGCGTGCGTTGCCGAAGCAAACACCGTTTTCGCGCCGTTCTCCTTGAGAGCTTCGGCTGCTTTGACCAACGTTCCGGCTGTGTCCACCATATCGTCTACGATCAATGCCGTTCGTCCCTCGACGTCTCCGACCACGTGAAGCACCTCGACTTCGCCCAGCCGCTCGTAGTCGCGACGCTTATCGATGATCGCCAGCTCCGCGCTCAATCGTTTTGCATAAGCGCGCGCTCGTTCGACGCCTCCCGCATCTGGCGCAACCACCGTGAGGTCGCGCAACTCCAGCGACTGAAAGTACCCAACCAGCACCGGCGCCGCGAACAAGTGGTCAGCCGGTATATCAAAGAACCCTTGAATCTGACCGGCGTGCAGATCGAACAACAACACCCGGTCGGCACCCGCTCCCGTTATCAGATTCGCCACAAGCTTCGACGAGATGGGAACTCGCGGCCGGTCTTTGCGATCCTTGCGCGCGTAACCGTAGTACGGTATCACCGCCGTGATTCGTTTGGCCGACGATCGCCTGAACGCGTCGAGCATTATCAGCAGCTCCATGGCGTTCGAATCGACCGGCGGACAAGTCGGTTGAACGATGAAGCAATCTTCGCCGCGAACGTTCTCCAGAATCTGAAAGTTGAACTCGCCGTCGGAGAACCGCCCAACTTGTGCCTTGCCGATCTCGATCCCCAGGTGAAGACAGATCTCCTCAGCAAGCGGCCGGTTCGCATTTCCCGAAAAGACCTTTATGTTGTTCACACAGCCTCCACGCAACCAGAGATCAGACGCCAGAGGTCAGACCTCTGATCTCTGATCTCCGACCTCTATCTCTTTGGCTGGGGAGGGAGGATTCGAACCTCCGAATGGCGGCTCCAAAGGCCGCTGCCTTACCGCTTGGCGACTCCCCAGTGTTAAGCTGACAAGGATTATATTCGAAGCGCCGCGTTAACAGAAAGGCTTGCTCAACCGCTGGTAGACTCTTGCGCTTGCTCCGGTCAGGAGAGAATCGTGGCGGCGTACTCCTGCCGGTCAACCGTTCGCACACGCTCAGTCCAGTAACCGAGCGCGCGTATTTCGAGCTCCGCTCGCTCGGTCATCCGCGAATTATCAAAGACCCCAAAGACAGTTGCGCCGCTGCCGGACATCAGCGCGTGCCTTGCACCCATGGCTATTAGCCGGCGTTTGACTTCCGCGATTTCTGGATGAGCGGCGAGCACGGCCTCCTCAAGATCGTTTCTCGCCGCGAGCGGCAGCTCACGAACGCCGTTAGCGGTCGGCAAAGTAAAAGGCATGATAGAAGCCGGCTCCGCCCTTGTCAACCGCGAGTAACGTTCGTAGGCATCGCGCGTTGACACTGCAAGACCAGGATTGACGAGCAGCAAGTGTTCACGCTCGACCTGCTCAACCGGATGGACTTCTTCGCCTCGGCCGACACCCATTGCTGTGCCGCCGATCAAAAAGAAAGGCACGTCGGAACCAATCTCAGCAGCGATTCGAGTAAGCTTGCGCTGATCGATTTCAAGCTCCCACAGTTTGACCAGAGCCAGAAGCGTCGCAGCAGCGTTGGAAGACCCACCGCCCAATCCAGCTGCAACGGGAATTCGCTTGTCAATCTCGATGCTCGCGCCTTTTGTGATGGGCGCGGCTTCGCGTAGCAACGTCGCAGCTTTAAAAGCGAGGTTTGTTTCATCAACGGGGACGCGTGGATCGTTACACGCTATTTCGATTGCGGCGCCCGTCTCGGTGATTCGCAGTCGGTCGTGAAGCGAAACAGTTTGATAGATGGTTCGAAGCTCGTGATAGCCATCCTTCCGCTTGAAGAGAATGTCGAGGGACCAGTTGATTTTGGCGTAAGACCTGATTCCACGGAAAGGAGCCATCTGCCGGCACTTGACTTGTTTATTGCTTGAGGAAGATCTCAGTGAAATAAACGGTCCCGTCAGAGCCGATCCATGCCCCGATCGCAGTCAGCCGGAAATCCGGCTCGAGGATATTGCTGCGGTGACCAGGACTATCCATCCACCCATGAAGGCTCGCGGCTACCGGGTTGACGTAGCCGTTGGAATAAGCGAGGTTCTCACCCACCATTCGCCATTTGATGTCCGCTTCGCCGACCCTCTCGCGAACAGTGCGACCGTCGCGGTCGTTGTGTGAAAAGAAATGCTCTTCCGCCATGCGCCGGCTGTAGTCGCGAGCAACCGGCAAAAGCTCTTCGTAAAACTCGAGTGGAGCAAGCCGGCGCGCCCTGCGCACGCGATTCACTTCATCGAGGCACTGCTGCTCGAGAGATTCGATCTCCCGAATGCGGCGGTCGGTGACGCGCGGCGCGGTCTCGTCTTCAGTTGCAGCCGACGCCTCGCGCGGAGAAGTCCTTGTGCTGTGAGCTTTGGAGCTGCCGCGAGCCACTCCGCTGCTGCTCGCCACGCCCGAGCGCTTCTCCTGCGAGTAAACACGCTCGGCGGTGAACGGAGCTAACGCCAGCAGTATTGTCGCGAGCGTGAGGAATAGGCCAAGTTTCTTTGGCATACTAGCTTCGGGGTTTCAGATTACTTCCGATCTCGGAACTCAGAGCTCAGACCATGAGGTTACCTGAGATTTGAAATTCGCGATACATGTTTTGTAAAGATCGAATCTTATTTCTTTCCCAGCTTCTCCTTGATCTTCCTAATCTCTTCCGGGTCAGTCGAGAGTTTTAGTGCATCTTCCCACTTCGCGCGAGCTTTGTCCATCTGCCCTTGCTTCTTGTACAGGTCGCCGAGATGGTCGTGAATCGTCGACGAGCGCGCCTGATAAATTACCGCTTGCTCCAAATACTTTTTCGCCTCGCCCAGTTTGCCCTGTCGGTACAACAACCATCCGAGCGAATCAAGAAACGAGCCGTTGGTCGGTTCGATGTTCACCGCACGGCGAATCAATGCCTCGGCTTCAGGGAGTCGCTCGTTGCGATCGGCCAGAAAGTAGCCGAGATTGTTCAGCACCGTCGCGTTGTCCGGATCAATCTCAAGAGCCTTCCGAAGTGTCGCTTCGGATTCTTTGTATTTCTTCTCACGATCTTGAACGCTCGCAAGAGTCACCAGCGGACCGATGTCGTTCGGCTCGATTGCTACCGCTTTGCGCGCGCTCTCTTCAGCTTCTTTCACCTGGTTGGCGTCGAGCTGCACGCTGGACCAGAACAGATAAACATCCGCATCATCGGGGCCGTCTTTTAACATCGATTTCAATGTCGAATTGGCGGTCGAGGTTTCGCCCAGCTTTCCAGCCGCCTGCGCCCGAAGGAACTTGAACGACCGCTCGTCGGGAAATCGCGCAGCGGCTTCGGTCGCGGCCGCGAGCGCCTCCTTGTATTTGCCCTCATTGATCAGCGTGTCTGCGATCAACTGATCAGCCCGAGGACGGTCCTTGCCAACAACTTTTTTCATTCGCTCGAAGGTTTCCATTGCCTTGTCGCGCTTGCCCGCCATTCGGTACGCGACGCCTATGCGCTGGAGCACGATTTCGGCCGCCTGTTTATCTTGCTCGCGGCCGCCAATGGTTCCGTCGGGATTCACGATCGAGGTCAGTGCCTCCTCATACGTTGCGACGGCTTTGTCAAACTGAAGCATTTCCTCGTAAGTCTCGCCCAAAGAAAACAACACTTCGAGGCTTTCCGACACATCCTGGCCTTTGAGAGCCGCTTCGAGAAGCCCGGCAGCCTCTTCGCGCTTGCCCGTTCGCCGGAGCACGACCGCTTTGTACTTCACGAGGTTGAGATAGACCGGAGTGTCCTTGCGAACAACCCTCATCACCGGATCGAGCGCCTTGTTCGCTTCGTCGTAGCGACCTGCGTACACCAATGCTTCGGTGTAATCAAAAAACAGTGGCGAGTTAATCAGCGTCGCCCCCTCCTCATCCTTGTCTTCTTTCTCATCGGGCTTCGACTTGGTTTTGTTCTCCTTGCCGGCGGCATCTTTTATTCCAATCGCCTTTTTGTAGATGTCCAGGGCTTCTTGAGAGCGACCGATTCGCAAAAGCGACTTTGCCAACAACCCGGCGTACTGAGTCGACTTTGAATCTATGTCGTAGGCCTTGCGCGCGGCTGCGGCGGCTTCACGGAATTTGTTCTTCTGAAAGTAAAGCATAGCAAGCTGAAAATGCGCGCGGTCTGCGGTCGAGTTGCCTTCGGAGACCCGCTTCAATGCTTCGAGCGCTTTATCCGGTTCCTCAAGCGTGTAATACAATTCACCAATAACCGCAAGCACCGCCTGTTCCTGATCGCCCACTTCTATCTTTGCGCTCGGGTTCAGACGCGCGACCTCTTCCAGCTCCTTGAGCGCCGCGCGAGCTTTTTCCTTGACCGTCGTCGTTCCAACAAAGGTTTGGGCGAGATAGATCCGCGCCAGCAGTTTGCGCGCGTCCAGATTATCCGCTGCCAGTTTCATCGCCTCCTGAGCTTGCGCCTCGGCGTCGATGACGTTTCGGTTCTTAAGGTATAACGAGCCGAGCGCAATTCTCAGCTCGACCGATTGTGGATCCAGGGCCAGCGCTTCTTTGTAAGCCGACACCGCTCCGGAGTAGTTGCCGGCCTGCTCGAGTCGTTGAGCCGCCAGGTATTTCTTCAGCGCCTCCGCTCGCTTGTCAGTGCTCTGGGTCTGTTTGTCTTGTGCCCTGAAAGCGGCTCCTGGAGCCGGTTTTGCGTTCGCGCTGCCGGCCAGAGTCATCAACAGGACGAGAATCGCGCTGACCGTAATCGTGTTGTTTCGCAAGGTAGCTTTCCTTTCTGTCACGTCCATCGGGAGTATCCCAATAAGTTTGCGCCTCTTTCGTCAATCTATCAATCAGAGCTGTTATAAACCGAGGGGATTGTCCCTGGCGTTCGGCATTGTTGCGCCGAAATAATCGATGGCTCGCTGCCAAGCCGAGCGTCGCGGGTAGTTATACAAAGAAACTATCAGGGCCACGATGCCAAGCCTTATAACGTCGTTCTGATCTCCGCCGAAGAAGACAACCATCAGAGCCAGCACGCCTATTATTTCCGCAATAGCGGCGGCAATGATCGTCACGTTGAGCAAGTGCTTGATCAATCCCTCGACTCCCCGACGCGCAGCCACGATCTCAAGACGCGCGCTGTCTAACTGCGCGCGTCGAATCACAATCGAGCCGATTGCCAGCAACGCCGCTGCTGCGTAGAACGGAATTGGCAACTGCGCTTGGGGGCTTGCGCCTCGGCGATTCAAGATCAGCAACCCGACGCCGGTGTAAATCACAATGCTCAGCGAAAACGCCATCACCAGACTGAGAGCAGTTTTGTGAGCGGCGTGAGCGCGATCGCGTAACTTTTCGAAGCTTCGCGTCACTCTTTCGCCCCTTTAAGGAGTTGACCGTTTTCGAATACGATGTCGTCCTCAGTGCCGCTCTTGCCGTCGGGGCCAAGACTAACCAAGCGGTAGCCGGCGGCCGTGCCCTTGTAATCTAACTCATGAGACCAGGCGTCGAGCCTGATGATTGTATTCATGTAGCGGGGAGTAAGCTGATCGATCAGCGCTGCCCCGGTGTCTGCCCTCACATACGAGCCGGTCTCGCGGCGATAGGCTTCCAGCGCGGTCGCTATCGCGCGGAGGTCGGCGGTTGTTCTGAGCGTTTTCTCTTTGCGTATCGCAGTTTGTACAAGCTCGATCGACTCCCACTGTCGGTCGCCCGTGCGCACTTCGACTGCCTGCCACTTGCCGTCTTTGTCGGTCGTAAATCTGAAAGCGGCGTCGAACTGAGCTTCGACGATAGCCTCGCTTCCGAGACCGTGGCTGATGTGTTTGATGTGGATGCGATCGGGCTTGTCCAAGCCCAACACCTGCGCGATCTTCTCGCGAGCCTCGCGCGCACCAAGCTCTCGCGCAAAGGCAATGACTGTGACGAACGACAGAGCCACCGCAATCGTTAGCGGCAACCGCCAGGTAAGTCTCACAGATGATTCCTCCAGTTTGGGCACGGGGGCTGTTGCTGCGGATTTCTCAGCTAGTCAAGAATGGTAACAAACGCCGGTTTGCATTGGCAATAATTCTTCTCTTCCCCGAACGTTTGACACTTCCGAGCCCGCTGGATAATATCCGCAGACGAAGGAGGAGATCACATGCTCACTTCAATCATCGGCGCGTTGATAATCGGGCTTATCGTCGGCGCACTTGCGCGCTTTCTGGTGCCCGGTCGTGATCCCATGGGTTGCTTCGCCACCGCGTTGCTTGGCATTGCTGGCTCGATAATCGGCGGGTTGATAGGAAGCGTGATCTGGCCTACAACTGCAACGAGCTACAC
>DATFWM010000009.1:0-3373 GCA_035259295.1 Blastocatellia bacterium
CCTCTTCAATAACCAACACGGAGGTCGCCAGGTCGCCGGTGACGTGGCTGGCCTTGTGAATCTCTACTCTCGAGCTGGCGTTCACATTCCCATTTACGACTCCGTGAATGACGCATACGTTCACTTCGACGTGAGCATCAACACGTCCCGTTTCCCCGACTATTAGCGTTCCATTTTCGGAGATCAGTCTTCCAGCCACCTTGCCTTCCACCTGAAGTTGGTCGGGAAAAATGATGTCGCCAGTTACCTCTACGCCTTTGCCCAACAAACCGACGGTTTTCTCGCTTGCATTGTCTTTAACTAATTTCATTGTAAGTCTCCTTACCACATTTGTTTGCCAGCCGCACGGCAGGACCGTTGTCTTTGTCAACGTGAGGGAGCTCCAGACTCAGAGGGCAAGGACCGGAGTTATCCAGGCAAGAATCTTTACTTTTTTGACTGTGAACTTAGTAGAGCACCAGCCTTATACGCACTTCGGCCCAGAAAGTCAAGCATCGTTGGAACCTGCATTGCCTGGACGAATGCGTTATCTCTTCTGACGCTGATGACATTCACTGAGTTGGTGCGATCCGCGCCCAAAAAGGAAAGGCAGCACCAAGGCCGAGTGTAAACGCTTGATAATAATGGCTGGGAGGCAGGGATTCGAACCCCGATAAGCAGATCCAGAGTCTGCTGTCCTACCGTTGAACGACCTCCCAGCGGCCGCGAAAACTATATCGGCCAGAGAATTTTACTGTCAAGCTTGCGACGGTTGAGCTTCGCCTTCGCGCCTGGCTTTGCTAATGTATTTGCTTCACGAAATCCGTTTGTCTGAGTGCGTTTCACAGATCGAGATGGCGAAACCAATTCGCGCTACTCATCCCGCTCACGAGGCTGATGGCAAGGGACTCCGAATAATTGCCGTCTTCAAACTCTTCAAAGGTCTGCTGCTTCTCGCGGTTGGAATTGGGGCAATCAGGCTGCTTCACAGAGACGTCTCTGAACTTGCAGCGAATTGGATCGCTCAGATCAGGGTTGATCCGGACAATCGCTTCATTCACGCATTGGTCGCCAAGCTCGGCGTGATGAACGATCGCAAGCTCGAAGAGCTTAGCATCGGATCGTTCTTTTACGCCGCGCTGCTTTTGACTGAAGGAACGGGCTTGTGGTTGAAGAAGCGCTGGGCCGAGTACTTTACGATAATCGTCACGTGCTCGTTGATACCGCTGGAGCTTTACGAAATCGCGAGGCGGGTCACGATCACTCGCGTGGTGGTGCTGCTTGTGAACGCCGTGATCGTTTGGTATTTGTTCGTACAATTGAGAAAGAGGGTTCACCGAGCGTGAAGACGAACGGAGAAGGTCTGCACAACGGTAGACGTGCACAACCTGAGAAAGCGCGTAGAAACTTCTCCTTGCCGACCGCATCTTAAGGAGGGTGAGCGACTATGACTGGAATAACAGCGTTCGGAGCATACATACCCTTCTATCGTCTTGCGCACAAAGAGATCGTTCGTGCGTGGGGCGGTCGTGCCGGTGAAGGCGAGCGAGCCGTTGCCGGAGTCGATGAGGACTCGATCACCATGGCGGTCGAAGCCGTTCGCGATTTGCTCGCGAAGCGAGACGTTCGCGAAATCGACGGCCTGATGTTCGCCACAACGACATCGCCCTTCGCCGAGAAGCAGGCTTCAGCACTGATCGCTACTGCCGCTGACTTGCGCGACGACATCCGAGCCGCTGACTACACGAGCTCCCTGAGATCGGCCACCATTGCCACTTTGACGGCGATCGACTCGGTGAAAGCCGGGTCCGCTTCAAACGTGATCATCGCCGCGGCAGATACGAGGCTCGCGGTGCCCAAATCCTCAGCCGAGCGGATCTTCGGTGATGCAGCTTCCGCAATCGAAGTAGGCGCGACGGGGGTGATCGCCGAGTTGATCGCAAGCCACTCGACCGTCGACGAAATGACCGACGTGTGGCGCAATGACGATGCGCGATTCGTGTCGGGTTGGGAAGAGCGGTTTGCGGTGACCCAAGGCTATCAGCGAGTCGTGCGTCAGACCGCCAACGAATTATTCGAGCGGAGCGCCATCGGGCCTTCGGAAATATCGAAGGCGATCCTATCCGCGCCTGATCCGGGGACGCTCGCGGCGACGGCAAAGGGTCTCGGATTGAAAGCCGAACAGGTTCCCGATCACCTCCACACGACGCTCGGTAACACCGGATCGGCTATGCCTTTGCTAGTGCTTTCTTCAGTCCTAGAAGAAGCCCGCGCGGGCGAGAAGTTGTTGGTTGTTGGTTATGGTTCGGGTTGCGATGCGCTGATGTTTGAGGTCACCGACGAGCTTGAGAAGGTCAGGTCGATCGTCGGGCGGCGTGGCGTGAAAGGCCATTTGGCTTCGAAGGCGCAGATGAGAAGTTATGAGGATTACGCACGATTCCGCGAGTTGATCCCAACTGAAGCGGCGCGCCGCCAGGCGCCTTCCGCTTCAGCGCCGCTAATCTGGCGCCGCCGCGACGACATCTATCGCTTCCACGGTTATCGCTGCCTGAACTGCGGCAAGGTTCAATATCCGCATCAGCGCGTGTGCATAAGCTGCCAGTCGCTCGACGGCTTCGAAAGTGTGAGGCTTGCCGACAAACCAGCGAAACTTTTCACCTTCACGCTTGATTATCTAAACGCGGACCCCGATCCGCCGACTGTGATGACCATTGTTGATTTCGAAGGTGGGGGGCGAGCTTATCTTCAGATGACCGACCGCAACCCCGCTGACGTAAAGATTGACCAGCCGGTCGAGATGACCTTTCGGCGCCTGTACGAAGCGGAAGGCTTCACGAATTATTACTGGAAGTGCAGGCCGGTGAGGTAAGCGTGATCAAGGCGCTACGAGCCGCTGAAGTGACTCCGAAAAAATAGTTGCATCTTCAATCGTCAGCTTCAGCCTCTTTAGCTCATATTCGATCAGCCGGCGATTATCGCTCACCAGAGAGTCGGAAACTCCAAGCAAACTTGCGATCTCCAACTGGGAAGGACCGTGCGGATTATAATAACAATGCCACAGCGTCGCGAGCAGCCGGTTGTACCTGCGCTCATTGTTGTTAACCGCCCGCCGCAAAGAAACCAAAAAGTCACTGGCCATTAGCGCGACTCTGTCGTCTTGCTCCTCCTGCAGCAGGGCGTCCTCGGGCGTCGCCCTGGTGTCGCGGACTTCTCGGCGCAACGCGGCTCCATCGTTCCCGGGGTTGAGCTGTTCGTCGAGCGACGCGACGTTGTAGTCCTGAAGCGGAATTTTCGACAGCACCAGTTGCCGAATTGTTCTAACGTCCGCTGGCGAATCGATCGCCTTGAATACCTCGACTACCAAGTCTTCAAGATGGGGGTTCGACAAGATCAA
>DATFWM010000010.1:0-18037 GCA_035259295.1 Blastocatellia bacterium
CGTCGAGCGGGCGCAAATAGTCGACCGCAGCGGCGGAATGCAAATCATTCAGTCGTCCGAAGGCAGATACGTTTGCGACAGCGGCGCAGTTAGGGTCCTGGCAGAAAAGTTCGATACTCTTGTCGCCGGCGAAAATCGTTCTAATATCGACTTCAACTATCGTGAGAACTCGTTGATGATGGCTGATCCCGACACGATTTCGAGAAAGGGCGCAAGCTGGCAGCACGCGTTCCGACAAGTGCAGCATACACCTGGCCAAGCTCCAACCGTGAGCGACGAGCCGACGGTAATCGTCTTTGAAGTGTCGGGTCCCGAGCAAATCACCACCGCAGCAGGCACGTTCAAAGCCGTGAAGATCACGCGCAAGATCAGAGACGGCTACACGATCGACTACTACGCTCCGGGAATGGGGCTGGTCAGACGCACTTCAAAAGAAGGCGCGAGTTGGGAGCTGAGAGAGTACAGCGGGCTAAAGCCGATTGAATGATCAGCGAGAGTGACCCCTGATGAGAATGACGATAATCAATCCCGAGGCTCTAGGTCAGCCGAGCGGCTACAGCAACGGGATTTTATTTGAAGGCGGCTCGTTGTTATTCATCGCGGGACAAGTAGGCTGGGATCGCGACCGGCGAATCGTCAGCGATGACTTCGCCGAGCAATTCGCGCAGGCGCTCGAGAACGTGCTGGCGGTGGTGCGCGACACAGGAGGCGAACCGGCCAACATCGCACGGCTGCTGATCTTCGTTACCGATAAGGAAGAGTACAAGTCCCGTCTGCGCGACGTGGGCTCGGCGTACCGGCAGCTTATGGGTAAGCACTTTCCCGCGATGGCGCTGGTTGAGGTCAGCAGCCTGCTCGAAGATCTCGCCAAGGTCGAGATAGAAGCGGTAGCAGTCTTGCCTATTGGCTCACAAGAGACGGAGCGTGAGGCTCGCGAACGCAAGCCCGCCGAACAGCACGTCGACGAAGAAGCCGGTGTCAAATAAAGCGGTGACGACGAGTCCGAATCCTAAAAGTTTCTTGTATGAGGAACGCGGTGCGGTCGCCGTGATAACCTTGAACCGGCCCGATCGACTCAACTCGCTCACGTTCGAGGTCTATCGCGAGTTGAGCGAAACGCTCAAGGCGCTTCGCAGTCGCAAAGAAGTGCGAGTAGTGGTCATCACCGGGCGCGGGCGAGGCTTCTGCTCGGGCGGAGACGTCGAGGAGATAATCGGTGAATTGTTCAAACGCGACATTAACGGGCTCCTCGAGTTCACGCTGATGACTTGCGATGTGATTCGAAACATTCGAGCCTTGGATAAGCCCGTGATAGGCGCGCTGAACGGGACGGTGGCAGGCGCTGGGGCGGTGATCGCGCTCGCGTGTGATTTACGCATAGCGGCCGAAACTGCAAACATTGCGTTTCTATTTGTAAAGGTCGGACTGGCAGGCGCAGACATGGGGGCGGCATTCCTGCTGCCGAAAGTCGTTGGGTTGAGCAAAGCGACAGAGATGCTTTACACCGGCGATTTCATCAGCGCGGAAGAAGCCGCGCACATCGGGTTGTACAACAAGGTTGTTACGGCACGTGAGCTGGAAAGAGAAGCGATGCGCTGGGCCGAGCAACTTGCAGCAGGCCCCGCGTTTGCGCTGGCGATGACCAAGGCTGCGCTCAATCGAGAGCTCGGCATGAGCCTGGAAACGGCTCTGGAAGCCGAATCCAAGGCGCAGGCTATTTGCATGCTGAATCCGGATTTCCGCGAGGCTTATGAAGCCTTCAAAGAAAAGCGCGCGCCAGTGTTCAACAAAACCGGCTCAGCGACCAAAGACGACGCACAAGGGAGCATTTAATGTCATTCGGCTTACCACTCAAAGAAGGCGAAGAGCGCCTCACATATGGAGGCTATCTCCATATTCGCGAATTGCTGTCACTTCAGCGATTGCTTTCCGACCCGCCGCAGCACGATGAGAATTTGTTCATCATCATCCACCAAGTCTACGAGCTGTGGTTCAAAGAACTGCTGCACGAGTTGGACTCGATCATCGAGCTGTTGAACAACGACGAGCCGCTTGCTGCTCATCGCCTGGTGCGGCGATGCATCGAGATCGAGCGTATTCTGGTGAGCCAGGTTGCCGTGCTTGAGACGATGATCCCCATTGACTTTCTCGCGTTTCGCGATCACCTGATGCCTGCAAGCGGATTTCAGTCTCACCAATTCCGCGAGCTTGAATATGTCTCGGGGTTGAAAGACGCGCGATATCTGAAGAACTACAAGCCGGGCACCGAGGAGTATGGAAAGCTGGAGAGGAGGCTCGCTCAGCCCTCTCTCGGCGACGCGTTCTACGGATTGCTGTGGCGTTGCGGATTTGACCTGCCTCAAGGCGCCAGCGAAGCCGAAGCGCATCAGCATCGCATCGAGGCTCTTAAACAGATTTATCAAGACGCTGAAAGGCACTATTCATTGTTCTTGTTAGCGGAAAGCTTGATTGAATACGACGAGATGTTTTCCATGTGGCGTCTGCGTCACATAAAGATGGTTGAGCGGATGATAGGCACAAAGACCGGGACTGGCGGCAGCGAAGGCGCAGCTTATTTGAAAACGACCGTCGAGGGAAAATTCTTTCCCGAGCTGTGGGAGGTGCGAACCTTTCTGAGCAAGAAGAGCGAAACGTATTGAATTGCGGATTTCAGATTGCGGATTGCGGCTTATCGAGCCGGACCGCACATTCCGCAATCCGAAATCCGCAATCCTCAATCAAGGGAGGTTTTATGGACGAGCTTTTGGACTGGCGAAAGGAATTTCCAATACTTGACAACACCGTCTACATGATCAGTCATTCGCTGGGCGCGATGCCTCGCCGCACGCGCGAACGCCTTCAGGAATACGCCGACGTGTGGTCAACTCGAGGAATCCGCGCGTGGGAAGAAGGTTGGTGGATGATGGCGACGACAGTTGGCGATACGATCGGCAAAATCATCGGCGCGGGCGAAGGCGAGGTCGTAATGCATCCGAACGTTTCGATCTGTCAATCGGTAATCGCCTCCTGCCTCGATTTCAGGACCAAGCGAAACAAGATTGTCTCTGAGAGTTTGAACTTCCCGTCCAATCTGTATATCTATCACGCGCTCGAACGCGAGGGCGCGCGATTTGTAACCGTGCCTTCAGACGACGGAATGACTGTGCCGCTTGGGCGGATGCTCGACGCGTTCGACGAAGAGACGTTGCTGGTGAGCGCGTCGCACGTCATCTTTCGCAGCTCGTTTATTCAGGACCTCAAAGCGATCACCACTCGCGCGCACGAAGTCGGCGCGATGGTTGTGGCTGACATCTATCAATCAGCCGGGACGGTTCCTATTGACGTGCGAGACGTCGGCTTGGATTTCGCAACCGGCGGATCGGTGAAGTGGCTCTGCGGCGGCCCCGGCGCGGGCTATCTTTACGTGCGGCGCGACCTCTGGCAGAAGCTCGAGCCGCGAATGACCGGTTGGCTGGCACACGAAAACCCATTCGCGTTTGAGACCGGGCCCAACAAGTACGCCGACAACATTTATCGCTTCCTCAACGGCACCCCGAGTGTGCCGGCGATGTACGCGGCGACCTCGGGTTACGAGATCGTGAATCAAATCGGAGTCGAAAAAATCCGTGAGAAGTCGATTAGGCAAACGACTCGCTTAATCGAGATCGCCGAAGACGCAGGCTTTAAGGTCAACTGTCCGAAGCATGCCGGACAGCGTGGCGGGACTGTGGTAATCGATGTCCCACACGGAGAGCAGGTGACGACGGAGCTGCTGCGTCGGGACTTTCTAGTTGATTATCGTCCTGGCGCGGGCATTCGAGTAGCCCCGCACTTTTATTCGAAGGACGAAGAGCTCGATCTTACGGTTCGCGAGATCAAGACGATTCTCGAAACAAGGGCCTACGAGCAGCACGCCGCTTCCGCGCACTGATCGGCAAACTTCTCAAGTTTGTCGTGAGAAGGTTTGAAGTGTCGATCCTGGAGCGATCGCTTATAAGTAGAGCTGTGTGGCTGCCGTCACTTTCCAGCGTGATGGCAGTCATAGCTTCTCCGAATTCTTCAGTCGTCAGGTCTCGCGAATCTCACCATCCCTCCTTGATTCGGCCCGCCGCGAGATTCAGCTGATCGACAACGAAAGACTTACGCGATGTGTCAGCAGGGCGCTGACAACGATTGCTACCTGCGCGGGTGATACCTATCTGGGGCTGTTTTATCTGCAACGATTAGCGCAGGAAAGTTAACGTGCTTTCTAGTCGGCACATACATTGCAGATTACTGGGTGCCTGGTCACGCGAGCCCATCGCGCGAGGGCTCGCACCATCATCAAGAAAGCAGAAAGGCGAATCGTTATGCTCAACAGCGTCAGTGGGAATCAGGAACTCGATCTTGTGAACATGCTCATACGCGCCCTGTCCGATGAGATATCGGATGAGCGGATTCGGAATTCAGGGAACTCGCCCAACAGTAGAGTCGCACAAGAGATGGAAGAAGCGTTATACGAGTTGCGGCTTAGAAAACTTCTGATCAGCGCCGATGTCGACGAGAACACAACGCGTCACTAACGAACCTTTTTCGCGGAGCGCCGCGCTTTCGGCTTCTCTGTTGCCATACCCTTCGCGTGTTTTATTGCCGCTCGAATGAAGCGGCGAAGATGAGGCTGCTTCAAATCTTCTTTTCGCTCGACCCTCAAATGTCGGATGATCTTGCCTGAACCCTCCAGCAGCCCATCAGGGTCGTCAAGTTCCGCGCCTCGGTTGAAGCCAAGATTCACGTGTTTGGTGTACACCACCACGTGACAAAAAGTATCCTTCCATTTGTCAGTGAGAGAGTACAGAAGCGCGAGCGCGTAGGTTTGCAGAATCCTCTCCGAAGCAAAGGGCGCTTCTTCCAGAACCATCGCGCGCAATGCCAATCCCAGCTGACCGACCCTCAGGTCGTAACGCGATAGCATTCGAATCAGATCCTCGCTTGGGGCCGGCGACCTGCTCATCTTCTAATCACATGATCCTGTACTGACGCATATCACCAGTCGCTCCAGGGGGTGGTTCAACATACAACCCCTTCCTGCGCTTCTTGTCCGCATACATCGCGCGGTCGGCCGCGAGTAACAACTCGTCGAGCGTCTCGCCGTCGACGCCGAAGCTCGCCCACCCTACGCTCATCCCAACAAATAGATTTGCGCCCGCTTCCCCAAAATTGTGACGGTCGATTGTTCTCTGCAACCGATCCGAAAGCTCCTCAACTTCATCGCGGCTAACGGGCAGAATTGCGACGAACTCGTCGCCCGCGTACCGAGTCAAGAAGTCCGAGGAGCGAACGTGCGACAGCAATAAGACTGCAAGCTCCCTCAGAAGCCTGTCGCCCGCCTGGTGCCCAAACTTATCATTTACCGCCTTGAAGCCGTCAAGGTCCATCATCATAACCGTGAAGCTGTCGCTGTGTCGTCGCGCGCGGTCAGCCTCTTCCTCAAACCGATATCTCAAAGCGCGGGCGTTTGGAAGACTTGTCACCAGATCTGTGAGCGCGCTCGTTTGGGCAACCTCGTGATGAGTGGCGTTGGCGATTGCGTCCGAAGCGAGTTTTGCTACCGATTCCATGAGCCTCAAATGATCTCCGGAATAAGACGCGAGGTCGGCCGAGTAAAGCGCAAGAGCGCCGAGCAATGCTTCTCCCTTTATGAGCGGAAATACAATCGCTGTTCGATATGGCTCGGGCGGCGCCAGCTTGAGCACATCAAAGTCGAGTCGCGGATCGCAGTTATGCATCGGCTGCCGATTGGCAACGACCCAGCCGGTTATCCCCGCGCCCGACGGGATACTCTTGCCTCGAAATAGATCTGCGTTGCGGCCAGCGACGTGTGCAGCTTCAACATTGGTCGAGTCGGGGCGGACCAGGTACAGCACGCAAGTCGTGTAGCTCACAATGTCCTCGAGTCTTGAAGAAAACACCGCGAAAGTGTCGCGGAGATCGAGACTTGTGCCAATTACTTTTGCGATCTCATATAGCGTTATCACTTCGCGATGAGCGCTCCGGATGCGCTCGTAAGCCATAGGGTCGGTATTGGCGCCGACTGCGCGGACATCTGGTTGCTGTTGGTGCTGATCGATTCGTTGAGGCTCGACACGCTGCTCGCGTATCTCTGCTTCAAATTCATCCAGGTGATCGAGGAAAGCCTGAACCACATTTGGATCGAAAACGGAGCCGCTTCCTTCCTTCAACATCGCGATCGCTTCGTCGTGGGTCATCGCCTTGCGGTACTGCCTGTCCTCGCGCACGGAGTCGAAGCAGTCGGCCAGCGTCAGTATTCGGGCTGTAGCAGGAATCTCATCTCCGCGCAATCCGTCCGGATAGCCGCGCCCGTCCCAGCGCTCGTGATGGTGACGGACTACCGGAACGACGGGATAAGGAAACCCGACTCGTTCGAGTATCTCGGCGCCGACGATCGTGTGAACTTTCATCTTTTCAAACTCGGCAGGCGTCAGGCGGTCTGGCTTGTTCAGAATGTAATCGGGCACGGCGAGCTTGCCGATGTCGTGCAACAAGGCGCCCGCCTTTAGCGCCTCGATCTCGGGCTCCGACAAACCGAACAACCGCGCCAGTCCCGTCGCGTAGATCTGCACACGATGAACGTGATCCGCCGTGACGTCGTCCTTGGCGTCGATGGCAATGGCCAGCGCTTCGATAGTCTTCAGGTGCAGCTCCGACATCTGCTCGGCGTGCCGGTTCGTCGTTTCCACTCGGTCGAGATAGACCTTGTATGTGAAGTACGTAGCAGTAAGGATCGGAACCGAGATTATAAAAACGTTAAACGAGATGACGGCGATCAGCTTAATCAGCAAACAAGCGCTTACGGCGGCGGCAAGATTCGACAGAGTTGCCGCTGGTAATAAGTTCTTCCAGGTGATCCCGATTGACTGGTGATTCTCGAGCGCCGCCGCAACACTCATCATCGATGAACTCAACGCAAGGTGAATAGTCGCGACCATAGCCGCTGCAACCGCCAATCTACCAGGATCAGAAGCAAGCCCGGGCGCTCCAACCGCGAGGGTCATGGCTGTGCTCGAAACGAAAATCGAGAGGCACATTGTCGCCGCGTTGAACAAGAGCCTTCGCCGCCGATCTTTGAACGCCATCGTGTAAGTTGCGGCCTGCAGCGCTGCGAGCACCGCCGACGCCTCGCCGCCATACAGCAGGACCGAGATGAAGATGAACGCGCCGGACAGGATGACGGAGCTTGTGAGTTTTGAGATTCCGACGTCGACGCTCGTAACCATGAGAATTGTGACCAGGCTCAAGAGTCCCCATTCGAAATTGATCGGACTTATCGCGACCCTGAACGCGGAGTAAACGAAGACAGTAAGCCCAGCCACAGACACGACGATCGTGAACAGATGACTGATGATCTTGCTATTGCTGTGCGTCATGATCCGCCCTCTCCGCAACCACGAAGGAAAAATCTGAGTTACCAAGGCGATACGCGTGCCACTCATTCTTTTCACCATTAAGCGCAAGTGAACTCGTGAAGTTCAGTCAGATTGACTGAAGCGTTTCGGTCAAACTGACGAAGCCTCTGAGCCGCGTACTCTTTACGTATCACGCCGCGTCAGCTATAAATTAACTTAGGAGCCACAATCGACAAGAGAGTATTGAAGTAAAGTGCGTCACAAGAAATTCTTTGTTGGTGGAATTATAACTAGCGGCGTCTTGATCGTTGGGGTTTGCACGATCCTGTTCGGATCGACTTCGTCTGAATCGATGACAGAAGTTCCGGAGGCGAGGCAACCGGAGGTCTCAAGCGGGGAATTGGCGGCGACGCTTCCTCTGTTTCACCCAGTGAACGAGAACTACTTTCGAGGATCGCAGCCCCAGCGCGGCGGCATCGGCACGCTGACACGGCTTGGAGTGAAGACGTTAGTTGACCTGCGCTCGATCTATGACCACACGGATGATGTGAGAGTCGCCGCCGAGTCCGCAGGTCTCGGCTATCGCTGGGTTCCCATGAGCGTTTGGACGCCGCCTACCGATGACGAGGCCAACCAGTTTGTTGCGCTTGTGACCGACACAGCGAATGGGCCGTTCTTCGTTTTCTGCGCGGACGGGCTAAACCGCACCGGAGAAATGACGGCGATTTATCGCGTGGCGCACGACCACTGGAGCGTCGAGAACGCGCTCGACGAAGCTGATGAGATAGGATTCAATCCTTACTATTACTCGCTTAGGAATTATGTTTGGGACTACGCGCGCAAGTTTCACCCGTCGGCGGTTCCTCGCACCGGGAGAAGCCCGGCGCCAGCCACCCGCTAGTAAGGATTAGCGTCACAATCCCGAACTCTACCAATCCCATTTCTTCTTCTTCATTTTCTTGTTGACAACCCAGGCCTTTGTGATAGTTCGCGGCATTCTGTGGTGTAGCTCGCGCAGGTGCCGCCGCTTAGCGAAAGTCGGAGTAGGAATGACTATTACTAATCACTCCCTCCACAGATCCGGACGCAGCGCGGCTAACGCATCCGGCTCCCGCCTCAAGACAAGTATGGCTTCAGAGTAGTCCTAACACGCGGCTATCGGCACGGAGAACGCTCTCCTTGAGACACCAACCCACAAGGCTCATCGCCTGTTGTTTGCTCATTCCCTTGGAGAGAAGTGTATTAATCACTTTGGAAACCGGCGCCGGCTGCCCGGCCAATTCTCTTAGCGTTAACAGGTCGAACCCTCCAAGCCATCGGACCGCGTTGCCGTCTTCCAGTATCACCGCCTCGCCGGTCAGGATGCTGCCGTCGACGTTGAGTCCTCTCGGCTCGACTTTCGCTGAAAAGGATACAACCGAAGGCAACTCATTAGCAGCAGGCGACCCTGGCTGCGTTGATCGAGTGCCGTAGCCGTCGCCATAAAGCTCATCTAGAAACGACAAGTGCCGCCGCCGAGCTGAAGCAACGAGCTCGCGGTAGTATTGATCGGCGACCTCGCTCTCCCTCGGGCGGCTGCACCAGGAGTGAACAACTGACGCTGCAGCGAACGCGCTCGCAAGTGCAAACCGGATCCCCTGTCCGGCGATCGGGTCGTAGGCCAGAGCTGCATCCCCAACCGCGAGCCTTCTTCCTTGCACGGGCTCAGCGCACCACTGTGCGCAGGCTGAGCGCCTTCCCGCGAATTTCGTTTCAGACGTCGACACGCCCAGCTTTGCGGCCACCGATTCATCGATGCACTTTTTCGAAGCGCATCGGTCCGCAAGTATCGCAACTGTTATCGAGCTGGGGAGGCCGATGCGGTAGGCCCATCCTTTGGCGAGCCTTACCAATTTTGATCTAAGAAGCGCAGGGTCGGGCGGGCTGACGAACATCTCGGCGACCTGGTTGCCGCGCCGGGCCAGTGGCCGCGACCAGACGGCGGCCCGCCCGGTCGCGTCTATCGCCGCCTTGAATCTTCCTTCTTCTTCATCGACAGTGACGCGCACAGCATCGGGGTCAGCCGTCAGCTTGGGAAGCTGTTTGCATTTTCTGATAACGGCTCCCTTCTTGACCGCCTCAGAAATTGCGGCGCCAGCAAGAAGGTTCCTGTCAACATGCAGAAAAAGTCCCGGCTGGACCATGGGGGTGGCTTCGTCCCAATGGTTCTCGAACCCTTGAACGACGGCCCCGCCGGCGGCTTTCAACACCGGTCCTAGTCCCAGGAAGGAAAGCAATTGCCATGCACGTTCGGGGATTGCCTCGTTTCCACCAGGGCCGGGCCTGATCGAAGCGAGAATCAGAGGGTGGAACCCGAATTCCAGCAAGCGAAGCGCCGTCGCCGCCGCAGCAATGCCGCCGCCGGCTATTACGAGGTCGCCTGGGAGCGCTCGCTTCCAGCGTTCTGGCCGTCGCGAAGCAGATATTATGACGTCGCTCTTTTCTGACAAACCACTTGACATCGCCAGCTTTCTAGCTTGGATTGCGTCGCGCCATAAGACGTGCGTTATCCGTTTCCTCTGGTGGCTATGATCCAGTCCCGAGTGTGCTCAGACGGCTTCACCACCAGTCGAGCATCGTTGCAAAGTTGAATGGCGTTGAGTACAGCGTCATTCTTACGCGTTTCCTATCGAAACTCAAGCGAAAGACTCGCGTCAGATGAAGGACTAACCCATGCCGAAGACCAACATCACCGACGTTTTCTTTCTTCCGCCGATGGCAATGGCAAGACTCGGCGGCAGCGACGTCCCTCTGGAGAGCTTCTCTTGGGCTGAAGACCCAAGCACTCACGGCGGCGGAAGGACCGTGATTATACCGGAGATCAGCCTGGAGGTTCAGGAGGATGGCTCCGTCTCACCCTACTTGCCCGACGTCATCAGGCTGCGCGACAGCGGGCTCTTGCGTCCCGTGGCGCCCTTTTTCGAGTTATGGGCAACCGTTCAGCAGGACACCGGGCCGAAGACCGACGTTCCGCTCACGCTGGACTTGCTGGAAGAGGCTGGCGGGTCACTCGAAGGCGTGAGCTACACCGTCACGGTAGCTAACCGAAAAGCTGCCCGCCGAACCGGCGATGATTTCTGCGCGTTCGAGGCGTCCGCCACCGTCAGAGCCACTGACTATCGGAGAGTACCCCTCCTCGCATTCACGCCTCATATGCCGGGCACGGAACCGCTGGTGTTCGAAGATCGCCCGATTCCGTTGGGCCATTTTCAAGTAATCCGACCAGTCTCGAGCGGAGACCCGACCGAGATGGGCGTCGAACGGGCGGTCGGGAGCATAATGCGGAGGAATAGGCGGGTCGGTTGAGCTTGCCAGCTACACCTATGACAATCTGAGAAGATTGGTTACCTCGAATCAGACCTCGAACGGCACGAATCAGTCGTGTGTTGTATGCCTGCGGACCCGCTTATAGTCAATATTACAAGCGAGAGGATCTCACATCCATTCCGCCTGACTACCGCTATGACTTTGACTTCAGCTTGTTCAGCTCAGCCTTCAGCAGCGCGGCTTCGACAGACTCGCCGTCGACTTTCAATCCTTCTTCAAAGCACCCGCGCGCCTTATCGACTTGCCCCATCCTAGCATAGGCTTGACCCTGCGTCAGTAATATTCGCTGCTGTCCGTGATGCGACTGGCGAGTGAACATTGGCCCCATCATCGCCCTCATCTTTTCCATGTTCGCTGCGGCGAGCGGCGCGGCGCCGAATGAGTCAGGCAGGAACAAGTAGCTCGCGCCGGTGACCGCGAGCACCGCAGGATGGCCGGGCGCTAATGCCTGCGCCTTCTTCAGCAGCTCGAACGCGCGTTTGAACCCAGAGTCTCGCTGCGCAGCATCCTTCGAACGCTGCGCGACGAGCGCGGCAAGCGCGCCCAGATAAGCGATGGTTTCTGCGTCGTCGGCTTTGATCTCGAGCGCGTGCTCGAGCACACGCTGTGACTTTGGCACCGAGCTGTTGCGGCCTTCTCCGAAAACTTGAAAGAAGTATCCCTTCCCGAGTTTCCTAACAACTCTAAGATCATCCGGATGAGACGCGACTTCCTGCTCGAGCTTGGCGATCTCCTCTTCGCTGGGCACGCGGCCCGCTACGAAGTCTTGCGCAAACTGGCCGGGAATCTGTGCTAGACCGCTGAGCGCGCCAGCCAAGACAAAGACTAGAGCTGCGAGAAGAGAACCCCGACGCGATGAGCTGATTTCCATTCGTTTGGTCTCCTTAATTGCTTTGAATTCTGATACGAATCACCGGCGCATTTGTTGCGAGGAATTGATCGGGAAAAATTCCGCTTCCGAATTGTTCCACGGCCTTCCATTCGTTATATACTTTCTCTCCAACATTGGGAGGTCATTCTCATGCGTAATCGCTCTGTTGATCGCTGCCTGAGAACGGTCGCGGCTGTTGTTCTCGCAGTCAATTCTCTGGCGCCGATTGTGCTCGGTCAATCCGAAGAAAACAATCACGGTCGCGCGCTTCGTGGGTTCACCGCTGGACATGCCAGAAGCGAATTGGCCTGGGAAGAAAAGATGCGCGCGATTCCGAAGCCGGAGCTTCTGCGCGAGTACATGAAACATCTTTCAGCCGAGCCTCACCACGTCGGCTCGGCTTACGACAAGCAGAACGCTGAATGGATTCGCGACAAGTATAAGTCTTGGGGCATCGATGCGAAGCTCGAAGAATTCGATGTGTTATTTCCTACTCCGACTCAGCGAGTCTTGGAAATGGTCGAGCCAACTCGCCTTCGAGCTGTGCTGAAAGAACCGGTGATCCCTGAAGATCCCGATTCAGGCGATGCGAACCAATTGCCGACTTACAACGCCTACTCGATTGACGGCGACGTGACCGGCCAGCTCGTGTACGTGAACTACGGCGTGCCCGCGGACTATGAAGAGCTTGCGAAGCTCGGAGTCGACGTCAAAGGCAAGATCGTCATCGCCCGCTACGGCGCGAGTTGGCGCGGCATCAAGCCAAAGGTCGCAGCCGAGCACGGCGCCATCGGCTGCTTGATTTATTCAGACCCGCGCGACGACGGTTACTTTCAGGGAGATGTTTATCCACTGGGCCCATTTCGCCCCGAACAAGGCGTCCAGCGCGGCTCGGTGATGGATATGCCAATTCATCCCGGCGACCCGCTGACTCCCGGTTGGGGCGCGGTGAAAGGCGCGCGACGAATCCCGCGGGAGCAAGCCGAGGTCATCACCAGGATTCCGGTGCTGCCAATCTCTTACGGCGACGCGTTGCCGATGCTCAAAGAATTAAGAGGGCACGTTGCCCCGGAACCGTGGCGCGGCGCGTTGCCGATCACCTATCACATCGGTCCGGGACCTGCGCGCGTTCATTTGAAAGTAGCGTTCGACTGGTCGATCAAGACTCTGTACGACGTGATCGCTCGAATCGAAGGCAGCGAGTATCCTGACCAGTGGGTCATCGCCGGCAATCATCACGACGCGTGGGTGAACGGAGCGGACGATCCGATAAGCGGTCAAGTAGCGCTGCTGGAAACGGGCCGCGCGCTCGGCGAATTGCTCAAGCAAGGATGGAGGCCGCGGCGCACGATAATTCTTTGCGCTTGGGACGGCGAGGAGCCCGCTCTGCTCGGCTCGACTGAGTGGGTTGAAACTCACGCCGACGAGCTGAAACAGAAAGCCATCGCGTATCTGAACTCCGACAGCAACAACAAGGGTCGTTTGAACGCCGGAGGATCGCATTCGCTCGAGCGTTTCATAAACGAAGTCGCGCGGGATGTTGAGCAACCTGGCGCCAAGAAGTCCGTCTTGGAATCGATAAAAGAGCGCCGGCTTGAACAAGCTAAGACAGACGAAGAAAAGAAAGAGCTGAATGCGCGAGCGGACTTGCGCATCGGCGCGTTGGGATCGGGATCTGATTACACGCCGTTCCTTCAGCACCTCGGCATCGCTTCGATGAACACCGGCTTCGGCGGCGATGGCGGAGGAGGCGTGTACCATTCGATCTACGACTCGTTCGCCTGGTACACACGGTTTGGCGACCCGACGTTTGAGCACGGGCGCGCCCTGTCTCAAGTGAACGGCACGATCGTCATGCGGCTCGCCGATGCTGACGTGCTGCCGTTTGAATTCACTGATCTCGCCGAGACGCTCAGTCGCTACGTGGACGAAATAGAGAAGCTGGCGAATAGAGGCAAGCGGCAGCGTGACATCGATCTAGCGCCGCTCAAGACGGCAGTGAAGTCGCTCGCCGACAGCGCCCGCGGTTACGAAGACTCGTTTGGCAGGGAAAGCGCGAAAGGGTTTCAACAACTGAAGCAGGTGAAAGCGCTCAACGAGCTGCTCTATCAATCTGAGAGAAAGCTTACCAGCGACCGTGGGCTCCCGCGACGACCGTGGTTCAGGCACCAGATCTACGCCCCCGGGTTTTATACCGGCTACGGCGTGAAAACCATTCCGGGCGTCCGCGAAGCCATCGAAGAGAAACATTGGAGTGAAGTCGAGCCGGAGGTGAAGAACGCGAGCGCAGCGATTCAGTCGCTGGCCTCTCAGATTGAGGCAGCACGGCGGATTCTGGACGGGAGATGATCTGGGTACTACTGACAGCGCAGGAATTACAATTCCTTCCCGACTGCGGTGTGATCGACCTTCCAGGCATACGTCGTTACCAGCAGATCGATATCTCGCTGGTAGCTGACAGAAATCTGTACGCCCTTGTCGCGGCTAGCGAGGTTGATGCCGTTCTCCGGTAGGTCGTACTCGCCACGAATCCGCTTGATCTCCTGGTTGATCTTCTCTTCTTTCATGCCGCGAACTGCAGCCTTATTTGCCAAATCATCGACGTCGTGAATGACCTTTTGCTGTTCGACGTAGACCGGAGCAATTCTTATTACGACGAAGGCCGCCGCCGCTAGGACCAAAAGCACCAACAAGGTTTTGATCGATATCGCGCCGCGCTCTGCAGATTGATCGCCAGTAATCTTATTCATAACGCGTCTCCGATCTCGCAGCGCCTTAGGCAAGAGCGTCTTTGAGGGCTGCGCGGATCACCTGCGGGGGCACATCGGATCTGATCGCGACTTTGCCGATCTCGAGCGGCAGCACGAAATTAGCGCGTCCCGCCTCGACCTTTTTGTCGCGATCCATTGCTGAAATTATATCATCGACTGCAATAGTATTGGCGCTCGGAAGCTTGCCGATGCTGGCAATCCCGGCGTCGATAGCTTCTCTTTCATCGCTCGCCAGAAGTGCCATCCGCTCCGCGATCCGGTTCGCCACGCGCATCCCGTGCGCCACTGCTTCGCCGTGAAGAAAGCGCCGGTACCGAGTTACCGCCTCTAGCGCGTGTCCGACCGTGTGGCCGAAATTTAAGATTCTTCGAAGCCCGGCTTCGCGCTCGTCACTTTGCACGACGAAGGCCTTTATTGCGCAGCAGCGCGCGATAAGACGCTCGATCTCAGATGGCTCATGTTGTTTTAATCGCCCGACGTTTTTGGCGATGCGATTGAACAGCCGGCGGTCTTGGATAACACCGTACTTAATTGCTTCGTAGAGTCCGGCCTGCATCTCGCGTGCGGGCAAGCTGGCAAGCGTGTCTGGATCAATAACCACCAGAGAAGGCTGATGGAAGGCGCCGATCAGGTTCTTGCCCAAAGGATGATTGACGGCGGTCTTTCCGCCAACCGAGCTGTCTATCTGTGCGAGCAGCGTCGTCGGAACCTGAATCAGTCGGACACCTCGCAGATAAGTTGCGGCGACGAATCCCGCGAGATCGCCCACTACACCTCCGCCCAGCGCCACGATGACATCCGAGCGCTCGATGCGTCCTTGGATCAAAAATGCAAAGAGCGACTCGGCGGTACGCAAGCTCTTGAACCGTTCGCCATCTCCGATCGAGAAACTATGGACTTTGAACCCAGCCGCAGCGAGCGATCTCGCCACGCGCCCGCCGTAAGTCGCGCCAACCAGGGCATTGCTTACAACGACGGCCTGCCTTGACTTCTCGCCAAGGACATCGCGCGCTTGCGTCCCCAATTTGTCGAGCAATCCAGAGGCGATTTGAATTTGGTAGCTGCGCGTTCCAAGTGTTACCGCGACTGTTCGCATAAACGATCACTTCAGAGTGCGATTGAACTCATCAATCAGCGTGTCAAACACGATGGGGCCGATGCCTATTTGGGCCGCCATTTCATCCGCCGTGTAGCGGTCGCCGGTCTCCCACATCTCCTTCAGGAAGTCTCCCGCCCGTTTGGATCCCCACCACCGAGCGCCAAACTTTGTCTTCAGATGTTCGCGCAAGATAACTTCAAACGCCCACGCGCGAAGATAGCTGGCCGAGTAGAACGAGTCGTCGAGGTCGAACAAGAACTCGGCCGCCTCGGTCTTGAAGCCGGTCGCGCTCGTTTGAAGCTCGGAATACAGTTGCGATGAGCGATCTAGATTGTCATCAGCGTGAAGCTCGCGCTCGTAAGCGAGTTTCGCCGCATAACGACGAACTGTGACAAGTCTCGCAAGCATCACGCTCCGGATGAACTCCGTCCAGTCCTTCACTCCAAGAAATGTGGAAAGCCAATCGGGGTCCGAGATCAAATTGTTGAACAGAAAGGCATAAGTCTCCGTCAGCGCGTAATCGCCGGTGTACTTGAACTCGGGGTGTAACTGCTCCGACGCCCAGCCGTAATGCTGCGCGTGACCCGATTCGTGAAGCAGCGCCTGATAATCCGACTGACCTCCGGCGGGCCGAATCACCAGCTTGATGTCTACGGGTATTGAAACCGGCGCGCAAAACGCGCGTGGGTTCTTGCGAGGCCGCGGCTCGCTGTCAATCTCAATGTTGCTTTGCGAATCCGCGTCGATGCCGAGCCCGGCCATTGTCGCGCGATAAACGGGCAGCATTTCCGAGGCTGGGAACCGATCGTCGAAGATCGTCAGGTGCAGAATGTACATAGCGTCGGAGCGCTCCGCCTCCGCCACCGCAAGCGCGATCTCTCGCCTTAAGACCTCGCTGAGCCGTGTGATGTACGAGTGCTCGGTGCGCGACAGGAGATCGCCGGTCAGCCCCTCGATTTGCGAATAGTCGAGCCGGCGCAGTCTCTGGAACAGATGAAGGTAGCTGGAATAACCAAGCGCGCGAGCGGTTTCGTGCAGCTTTAGCAAGCGCTCGGCGCGAAGGTCGTTCGTTGCTTCGATTCTCTCCAGCCGCTTGCTGTAGATCGCCCGTCGCGACTGCCGATTACTTTCAGTGGTGATTGCGATCGTCGCTTCCTGAAAAGTCATCTCGCGACCCGTCAGCTCGACTGTCGCCGCTGCTTCGTAGCGGCTGATCTCCTCGGTGAGTTGCTTCACCGAATCTTCAAGGAACTGCTCGGTTGCAAATGCAAGCAGCCGGCCGATCGATACTCGCTGCGTCTCGAAATGATCGGATGTGTTACTAATCTCGCGCGCGAGATTGTCAATCGCCTCGCTGTCGAAGAGGTGGCTGTAGCGCTCGTAGATTGGGGCGATCTCGAGAACCTTCTTTTGCCCGGAATGGAACAGATAATGTTCGCGAGCACTGGCGGTGTGGAACTCGGCGAAGTCGCGTCGGTAGTCGTCCAGCATCTCAGCTTGAACATATCGGCGGCGAAATGAGGGTGTCAAGTTGCGAAGCTTCGTTGGGTGCGCGTCAAGATTTTGCGCAATCCCACCCACGGCAGTGGGTGGATCATTCAGTCCAGCCTACAACGAGTGCTCCGCGAAGGCGCCAGAAATCCCACCCACGGCAGTGGGTGGATGCTTCAAGTACAGCCTATAACCTGCACGACGGCCAAGACACCGCCATTCTATTCCACAGCGAAGGCTGGCCCTGAACGATCCACCCACTGCCGTGGGTGGGATTGACAGAATGGTCCAAGCTTCTTTGGTAGGCCGAGCTTGAAGCATCCACCCACTGCCGTGGGTGGGATTGCGCAAAATCTTGACGCGCACCCCAGACTTCAGTCTGTACAACATAGACTAGTGCGTCACAGACTAAGGTCCGTGCTACTTCTTTTTCTTGGACAGCGCGGACCAAAGGTTATCTCGCTCCAGTCTGCGAACGATTTCAATCGCGCGAAGCAGGTTTTCTTTGGCCTCACTCCAATCAGGATGGGTCCCGGTGTCCATCGCGATTTCGACTTCGACGATCGTCGAGTGCAGGATTTCACGAAGCTTTGATATATCAGAGTCGGCTGTCGCCATATTCTTCACCGTGGCGTTCCGCGCTGAGCTTAACATCACTCGTCTCGAACTCTCAACAATTAGCCAAGCTTGTTTGACGAAGTGGTCTGGTAAACACCTGTCAGAATAAAGAGGCCGCCGATCAAAGTTGCCCCCGGTGGACGCTGCGCGAAGAAGATAAACGCTAGCATGCTTGCGACGACCGGCTCTCCGAGAAACGCGACGGAGATGGCCGTTGGTCTAACGTGCTTTAGCGCCCAGTTGAAGAGTGAGTGGCCGAGTATAGTCGGGACGACAGCAAGCGCTACCAGGTATGCCCACACACTCGCGCCGTAAGGCGCAAGCGAGTTTCCCACCATCAACAGCCAGATCAAAAGAAACAGCGAGCAGACGGCATAAACCGGAGTAACGTAACCGAGCAGGCTTATCCGCGAACGCG
>DATFWM010000011.1:0-4200 GCA_035259295.1 Blastocatellia bacterium
TACCAAGGGCAGGTTTTCATTTCAAGGCGTCAGCGATGGGACATATACGGTGGAAGTCGAAGGCATCTCAACCCTCTACGAGCCGGTGACACAGGAAGTGCGAGTCATCTATGGCGCGTCACCTCCGGTCTTAATATCGCTGAGAGAAAAGGCGGGAGCGGCAACCAGATCAAGAGCTAACGTGGTATCGGTGGCCGAGTCCGACCAGCAAGTCCCCGACGAAGCGAGAAAGGAGTTTGAAAAAGGGGCGGAGCTGTCCGAAAAGGGGAGGTTTCAAGATGCCATCGAGCGGTTCAAGAAAGCCCTGGCAATCTTTCCAAACTATCTTGTGGCCCGCAACAACCTGGGCGTCCAATACCTCAAGATGGGCCAGTGGGCCGAAGCAGCAAAGCAATTTGAGGCAGCCATCGAAGTCAATCCCAAGGCTTTGAATCCTCAGCAAAATCTGGCTATCGCGCTGATCGAGCAAAAAAAATACGCTCAGGCAATCGAGCACCTAAATCAAGCGCTGTCGATCGATAGCTCTTCCCCGACCGCCCATCTCTACGCGGGTATCGCCTCACTGGGAGTTGACGCGATCGATCAGGCAGAACGCGAATTGTCGACAGCGTTATCGCTAGGTGGCGCGGATTACTCAAACGCGCACTTCTACCTGGCTCTCGTTTACATGAAGAAAGGCGAGCGCGACCCTGCGGTGCGCGAGTTGAGATCGTATCTTGAGAAGCTGCCAAATGGCGAAAAGGCTCCGCGCGCCCGACAACTGCTCGAAAGGCTAAAGCAATGAAGAGCTTGCATCCCGGAACGAGTTTTGCCAAAATGCAGGTTCCCGCATCGCACTAATTCTTCGCTATCGGTTTCAGACAAGCAAAGCCCGCAGAATATCGCGGTTATCGCGATACGTTGTTTCTGCGACTGGAACAAGCTCCTCGGCGCATTTCGTTGCTCGTCGCAACACAGGGAGCTCAGAAAGGATTCGGGATTCTCTCGGATCCTGCCACTCGGAATGAAAGGAGGATTCACTTCATGCATTATCGCAATCTCGCTTCGCTAGTTTTGCTCGTGGTGCTGTTGCCCGTCGTGGCCGCGGCCCAGACTGCTAGCACCACGACTGTCTCTGGAATTGTGACTGACTCCCAGAGCGGCGTCATCGCGGGCGCGACCGTTAAGTTGATCGATGAGACGACTAACAACGAGCGCACCGCGATAACCGACTCGGTTGGTCGCTATAACTTCAACGCCGTTAGTCCCGGAACCTACAAAGTGACGGTTGCGGCTAAGGGTTTCAAGACGACGGTTGTGACTGATGTCACCGCTGAGGTTTCAAAGGTGGCCAACGTGAACGTCACCCTGGAAGTGGGAGATGTGACGGCGACGGTCGAAGTTGCGGCGGGCACCGAGGCCCAACTACAGACCACCGACGCCAGCGTCGGCAGCGTGTTCGACGAAACGCGTATGAAGCGCCTGCCAAACCTGAATCGACAGACTAATTCGCTCTTCGCTTTGCAGCCTGCAACCACGCCTGGAGGCCAGTTCGCCGGCGCGCGCGCCGATCAATCCACCATCACGCTCGACGGCGTCGACGTTTCCGACAACGTGATAGGCCAGACGTTTCGCACGATTGTGCCGGTGCCAATCGATGCAGTCGAAGAGTTCCGCGGCCTCTCAGTCAATGCAAACGCAACCTTCGGCCGTTCAGCCGGCGGTCAACTCGCGCTGGTTACCAAGAGCGGCACCAATCAATGGCACGGCAGCGCCTATTTCTATCATCAGGACAACGCGCTCGCGGCCAACTCATGGACCAACAATCGGCTTGGCATCAAGCGACCGTTCTTGCTCGACAATCGATTTGGCGGCACTTTTGGAGGGCCGATCTTCAAGAACAAGACGTTCTTCTTCCTGAACTATGAAGGACGCCGCAATCCGAATTCAGCCACGGTGACACGGTTCGTGCCCACTGACAGCCTCAAGGCAGGCATGCTGCGCTTCCGCGACGCGAGCGGCGTCATTCAGACCATCGATCAGAATGCGATCGCGGCGCTGGATCCACGCCATCTCGGAGTGAATTCGAAAGTGCTCGAATACATGAAGCTCTTTCCATCGCCCAACGATTTCACTCAGGGTGATGGCCTGAACACTGCCGGATTCGTCTTCTCCGCTCCGTTGACCAATCGCGATGACATCAGCTTGGTCAGGCTCGATCACAAGGTCAACGATAAGTGGGCCGCGATGGCCAAGTTTACAGCCAATCGCAACATCTCCACCAACGCCGGCCAGGTGGATATTTCCCGAAAGGTGGCCACCGGCGTCAGCCCGCAGCGCCCGCGTAATGCGGTAGCACAGGTTACCGGCGTGCTTAACCCACATCTGACCAACGTGGCGAGCTTCAGTTGGCTGCACGACCGGCTGGACTTTTCGATCATCTCGCCGCAGCCGTTTGTCGGGCTTAACGCGGCGATCAACCTCGGAAGCAGCACAATTGATGACATCATCGATGTAGATACTCAGCGTGCACGCCATCAGTTCCGCACGCTCAATATCTACCAGTGGTCGGACAACCTGACCTGGGTAAAGGGTGCGCATACCATCCAGGCCGGCGGCAACATTCGACGCATCCGCTCGGTTGATTTTCGCGATGATAAGGTGATCGGCTCGATCACGACTCCGGTGGCGGATGTCGGCATCGTCGGCAGCTTCATCTCCATTCCAGCCTCGCAACGGCCGTCGTTCATCCAATCGGCTGACGTCAGTCGTTACAATCAGTTCTATGCAAGCCTGCTCGGTATGATCAGTCAGGTGCCGGCGCTGATTACGCGCGACGCCAGCCTCAAGCTGCAACCGTTGGGCACGGGACTGCTCACCCGCTCCACGCTCAAGGCCTGGGAGTTCTACGGCGTCGATACCTGGCGCATCAAACCGTCCTTAACGATCACATACGGCTTGACCTACAACTGGCAGGAACCGCCAGTCGAGGATTCGGGAAAGCAGACTGTGATCACATACAAGGACACTGGCAAGCTGGTGGACTTCAAGGACTATATCCGGACCAAGCTGGCGGCGGCCAATGCCGGGCAGGTCTTCAACCCCGACATCGCTTATGTGCCGCTCAAGGATGCGGGCCGGAGTACCGCGTTCAATACCGACTACTCGGACATCTCGCCACGTTTTTCGCTGGCGTGGAATCCATCCTATAAAGATGGTTGGTTGGGACGCCTGTTTGGCGACCGAAAGACGGTCATTCGTGGCGGCTACTCGCTAGTGTTCGACCGCACCAATACGGTGCAGACTATTATTGTCCCGACACTCGGAGTGGGCTTCGCGCAGACGGTCAACCTGACGGGGCCGAAGAATGCGGCGGGGCAGCCCTTCCGAATTGGAGTCGACGGACCGATTCCGCTGCCGACGGCGCCGACTCAGATTTCTTCGCCGGTCATCCCGGGCAAACCGTTTGGGGAAACCCTTTCGTTCTCGGTTGACCCGAATATCAAGGTGCCTCGCAATCACGTTGTCGACTTTACCATTCAACGTGAATTGCCGTGGCGGCTGTTGGTGGAAGTGGGCTACATCGGCCGCTTCGCCCGCGATCTCTACGTGAACGGCAATCTAAATGCGGTGCCGTTCGTGATGAAAGATCCGAAATCGGGGCAGACCTTCGCGCAGGCTTTCGATGCGGTGGCGGCGGTGCTGCGAGCCAACGCGACGGCCACTCCGCCCCCACAGCCCTATTTCGAGAACTTCTACGGCGCCGGTTCAACCGCGTCGATCGCTAAGGCTCAGGCGAGCGCGTTCATCAACGGCAATGTGAGCACGCTGCAACAGCAGTTCTTAGATTTCCTTGGTGGGCCGGTCCTTATCAACCAGCAGTCTCTGGATTTGCTGGTGAGGCTCTCAGGCGCTATCTCGAACTATCACGGGATGGTTGTCACGGTTCACAAGCGATTCTCCCAGGGCTTGTCCTTCGATGCAAACTACACGCTTTCGAAGTCGCTCGATCAGTCGGGAGTCTTCACCCAGAACAACGTGGCGCAGTTCCAGTCGAGTTTCTTCCCGGATATCGACTATAGCCCGTCGCTATTTGACATCCGCCATCTGTTCAATGCCAACGGGTCCTACGATCTGCCCTTTGGTAGAAACCATGCCCTGAGCTTCAGCAACAAGGCGCTCGACAGGTTCATCAGCGGCTGGTTCATGTCGGGCATCTTC
>DATFWM010000012.1:0-3860 GCA_035259295.1 Blastocatellia bacterium
TTTGTTCAGTCGTTGCATCGCTTTCTCCAGCCAATTGTCAAACGCGCCTGACTCGGTTCTCGGTTCCGAAACGGCGCGGGGGATCGAAAGTTCAATTTTTTCTGCCGCGCGTCGTCTGATGCGTATGTGGCTAAAGAATGGAAAAGGTTTCGGGAAATCTGAATAGACCATCGGATTACGCTGATTGGGCGGTTTTGCCCCAGATGTGCCTAGAACAAACTTGCTTGGTCGGCGTGGCCGCCGGTCTTCCTGAAGTCAAGCCCAAGGTGCTCATGGGCGAGACGCGTGGTCATCCGTCCGCGAGGCGTGCGGTTCAGAAAACCAATTTGCAAGAGATAGGGCTCGTAGATCTCTTCAATTGCGTCTTTCTCTTCGCTGATCGCCGCCGAAAGCGTGCCCAGTCCCACCGGCCCACCATCGAACTTCTCTATGATCGTCAAAAGCAGCTTGCGATCGACCTCGTCGAGCCCGTACGTGTCGACTTCCATGCGATCGAGTGCCTTGCCTGCGACGTCACCGGTCACCTTGCCGTCGTGCAGAACCTCGGCAATGTCGCGCACGCGGCGCAACAAACGATTTGCAATTCGCGGAGTGCCGCGCGAGCGCTTTGCGATCTCGTGCGCGCCTTCGGTATCGACCGTTACACTGAGAATGTCCGCCGAGCGATTGACGATCACTTCCAGATCGGCGACCGGATAGAAGTCTAGATGCAGCGGTATTCCAAATCGTCCTCGCAGCGGTGCGCTGATCAAGCCCGCTCGGGTCGTTGCGCCTACCAGAGTGAAGTTCGGCAGCTCAAGCTTGATCGACCGCGCCGAAGGTCCTTGCCCGATGATGATGTCCAACTGAAAGTCCTCCATCGCGGGATAGAGCACTTCTTCGATGGTCGGATTCAACCGATGGATCTCGTCGATGAACAACACGTCGCCTTCCGCGAGATTCGTCAGCAACGCAGCGAGGTCACCAGCCTTTTCGATCACTGGCCCGGCGGTGGATTTGATATCGCTGCCCATCTCGTTGGCGATGATGTGCGCAAGCGTTGTCTTGCCGAGTCCCGGTGGACCCATCAACAAAACGTGGTCGAGCGCCTGACCGCGCTTGCGTGCGGCTTGAATGAAGATCGACAGGTTTTCTTTTGCCTTGTGTTGACCGATGTACTCGCGCAGCCATTTCGGCCGGAGGCTCAACTCGAACTGCTTCTCTTCGTCGCTCGCAGTGCCCGCGGATGTAATTCTCGGTTCGGCCATTCTGATGGCGCAGTTTACCATAAGTTGTGGCCGGTCCGAAAAGCGTTACAATAGATGGTGCTGACGATGACGAAGCCGTCTGAAGAAGGGAAGATTTGGGAGTGGCGCGCGTTTGGTCGAATCGACGACGAGCTCGCTCGGAAAGTTAGCGCTTATCCGATCCGGTTTGATGTGAAGGACTTGGTTGGTGAGGATGTTTACCTCGTGTCGCCGCTGAGCAATCAGAACGTGAAGCTGCGCAAGTATTCAGGCGGGTGGCTCCTGAAATTCAAGCTGCTGCTTGAAACCAGACCCGGGAGCTTCGAATTGTACAAAGAGACAGCAGAGTTCACCTATCCCTTCCCAGTTTCGATTGACACTCTCAAAGGGACGGCGCGGTTGCTTGCGATCAAGCTGCCCGACAACGTCTTATCAGTCGAGAAGTTCGCCGAGCAGGACTTCGTGCAGGCGCTGGCGCAATCATCTCCACCGGCTTTAGAGAGACACGTGTCAAAGAGGCGATCGCAATATCAGCTTGAGAACGGATGGATCGAGCTGGCGGATGTTGAGTTCCGGAATCGCCGCATCCAGTCCTTATCGGTTAACTCGACGGAGTTTGAGGCAGTTCAAGAAATGGTTTCCCGCCTTGATCCAAGCGGAGAGCTTGAGGCTATGAATTACATCGAGGCTTGCCGTCGATGGGGCTGAAAGATCGGTGCGTGGATGTCAGTGATGTCCCGGAGAGACGTTGGCGCAAGGCGACTTGAGCTGATCGAGTTTGAACTTGAGATTAAGAATCAAGGTTCATCCGCCGCAGCAAGTCCGTGAAGCGCCGGTCGGAACGCAGCGAGTCGAAGATCGGGTTGACCTTGAGTTGGGCTATCTGGTGGTCGCGCACTTCATAAGCTTCATTGAGCATCGCAAAAGCTTCATCCTTTTCGCCCAAACGCGCATACACTTGTGCTCTGGAGGAGAAGCGATTCCACGATTGAATCGGCCGATCCAATTCAATCGATTTTCGCCAAATAACCCTTTATGCCGTGTTTAAGAAACACCTACTAGCGCGGCTGATCTAGAAATCACCAGCGCGCAGACACCCGACACAATAACCACTGAGCCCACCACGGCAAGCTTGGACACTGAATCCGGTTTGCGAGCGACCGTTCAACGGCGTCGCTGATGACTCTGTCCAGAAGCTGAGACAGGAAGAGCTTAACTGGATAGCTCAGGCAGCGCTGGGTCGTTGGGGAGCGATGGGTATAGCAGCCGAAGAACTGGCGCGATTGCAGGCGGCAACGTTCGAAATTGCCGACCTGCCACCTGGCGAAATCGCGACCATTGATGGAACGCATGTCAAGGTTGATGATACGGCGGCGGGCTATGGCTGGTACTTCGATCAGACGCCGATGGAAGACTCAGAGTTTGATGTCCCCGTCCCCGACAAAGAGCGACAAACAACCGAGTACAGTCCAGCGAATGGGAAGATGGACTTGCTGACGGTTGTAATGCGCGAGCTGGGTCAAGTCTACCTTCAAGGAAAAGCGTCATTGCCCAAGGAACTGCGCAAGAACTTGCAGCCGTTGATGGAGAGCACTCTTTCGCCGGGCGTGAGACGCATGCCGCTAGACCAGTGGAGAGTTGCGTCGAATTCCAACGTGAGACCCGGAGCAAATCAAGCTGAGAATAATCAGGTCGCTTCGTCATCAGCTTCACAGTCGATCAGCGGAGGCGCTGCGCAGACGGAGATTGGTGATTCCGGGCCTAAGAGTGAACCAACATCGCAGCTCGAGTTAAAGCCTGCGGTGTTCAATCCAAGCACTGTCTTGATGCCAGGATCTTACAGTCGAAACGCGAGACGTGTAACTTACTCACCGGTTGCGCGGCCTGCCGACGCTGCCCTCGCTGCAGTTCCGTTCACTTTAGGTACGGTAGGTCCGCTCAATCTCGGCACCATCCCTCCGGGCGAGAAGGTGACCATGATGTTCTCGGTGACGGTCAACGCCGCGAACACTCTGCCAACAGGCACATCGCAGGTGTGCAATCAGGGACAGGTCAGCGCCGATACCATTCCCCAGTTCAACACCGACGATCCTGACACAGGCGCTGCCAATGACTCGACCTGCACCCAGCTCAACGTAGCCGACGTGAGCGTGACTAAGGCAGCCGGTTCGAGCCCGGTTTGCTCTACGAGTAACGTCACTTACACGATCAACTACAACAACGCGGGGCCTGCCGCCGCGGTCAATGCCCTGGTCAGCGACGCTATGCCTGCAGGCACCAGCCTTGTCTCTGTGACGACGCCAGCGACCTGGAGCCGAACGGATTCGGTGCTCGTCGGCGCCAACGGGACGATCAAGTTCTCCAAGGCTTCCTCGGCCAACGCGGATGCAGCCACATTCACCATCGTCGTCAGCATCGACGGCACGGTGACGGACGGGCAAGTTATCCAGAATGCGGCGAGTGTGACATCAGATACACCTGACACGAGTCCTTCCAACAACACCAGCACGCCTACTTCGACCACGGTCAAGAAGCCTCCCACAACCGCAACCGTGGTAGGGATGACGACGGTCAACTGCACAGCTACAAACGGGGTTCCGCCGGATGCTATGTGCAGCTTCACGGTCAAGGTTA
>DATFWM010000013.1:0-3860 GCA_035259295.1 Blastocatellia bacterium
AGCCCGGCTCGACTTCGATCGAGCGAAGAACCTCTTCGCGAGTCAGAGCATGACTCGCGCGGACTTCGATGCGGCGAAGGCCCAGCACGACGTTGCCCAGGCACAGTTGGAGGCCGCTAAGTCACAAGTGGCCGTCGCAGAGGCCAAAGCCAAGATGGCGAAGTCTCAAGTTGAGGCGAACGAGGCCCAGGTCAGAGGCGCGCAGGCCACGCTTGACGAAGCCAGGATACCGCTTGGGGACACGGCGCTCAGGTCGCCGATGAACTCGGTTGTCTTGCAGCGCAAGGTCGAGGTCGGCTCGCTCGTCTCTCCCGGCAGTCCGGGATTCGTCCTCGCCGACACCACATCCGTTAAAGCCGTCTTCGGCGTTCCCGATATGATCGTCGAGAACTTGAAGCTTGGCAGCCCGATCACCATCACCAGCGAGGCCGCGCTCGGCACGGATTTCAGCGGGCAAATCACTTCGATCTCGCCGTCGGCCGATTCGAAGAGCCGAGTTTTCGAAGTGGAAGTGACGATACCCAACCAACAGAACAGGTTGAAAGTCGGGATGGTTGTTGCGCTTGCCCTCGAGGAGACAAAGGCCCCAAACCTTTCGCCGGTCGTTCCGCTCAGCGCTGTGGTGAGGTCGAAGGATAATCCCAACAATTACGCGGTCTTTGTAGTCGAAGACCGCGATGGCAAACAGATCGCTCGAATCCGAAACGTCAATCTGGGAGAAGCATTCGGCAACACGGTCGCCGTTGCGAGTGGACTCAAGACCGGCGAACGAGTCGTCACAACCGGAGCGACTCTGATTGTAGATGGAGAGCGGGTGAATGTAATTCCCTGATCAGCCTCTAGGGGCGTGCCCTCTGTGGGGATGTCTAAATACCACCCACGGCAGTGGGTGGATCGTTCAGGTACGGCCTACGGAGGGTGGGCGTGCTGGCGTGAAATCCCACCCACGGCAGTGGGTGGATGGTTCAAGTACGGCCTAATGTAAGGCGCGCCGAGAAACAGAAAGATAGCGGTAGGAGTCGATTGTAGGTTGGATTTGAAACTTCCACCCACTGCCGTGGGTGGGATTCCAGGGCAGTTTCGCCGCGCACCCCTGGTAGGCTGGGCTTGAAGCTTCCACCCACTGCCGTGGGTGGTATTGCCGGAGTTTTGAGACGGCCTCCTTCGTGGCCGCCCTTACTGGGAAGAGAGGAAACTATGTCACACCAAAAGAGCGATGACGAGATGATCAAGAACCAGCGCAACACCGCGCGGTACTTTGTCGAGACCCGGCACATTGCGTGGGTGCTGCTGATCGGCACGTGCCTGTGGGGCATCTACGGCTACCTGAACATGCCGCAGCGCAAGGACCCCGACATCCCGGTGCGCGTGGCTGTCGCCCTCACACCCTGGCCGGGATCAAGCGCGGAAAAGATCGAGAACCTGATCACCAAGAAAATCGAATCCAAGGTTGCCGAGAACTCAAAGGTTACGGACATCAAGTCGATCTCACGAACCAGTCTGTCGGTGGTTTACATCGAGCTCGACGAGAAGATAAAGGATTCAGCAAAGGAACTGGACGACATCAAGCTGAAGCTCGACAGCATCAATGACCTGCCTGATGGGGCGGGACCCATCAACTTCATCAAGGACTTTGGCGACACCGCGGCATTGATGCTGACGGTCGCGAGTCCCAAGGTGAACGAGGTTGAAATTGCGCTCAGATCGAGCGCGGTTAAGAAAGCAATCGAGACTACCAGAGCGCAAGCGGGTCCAGTCGAGGGCGTCCCCAGATTCACGTTGGTCGTTAACTTCCCGCAATCAATCAGCCCTCGTCTGGTAAGCCAGAGTCTCGATCAGTTCGCGAGGTTTACAAGAGAGATCGGATACGCGAGTGATGTTCGATTGATCGAAGGCGCCGGCTTCGTGGGACTCGACGGCGCATCCGCCGCGAGCGAGGAGGAGTTGTTGGGTTATATGCGACGTTTTCTTCAGGAGCGAACGCAGGCTTCGGAGTTCGACCCGGATGTGTGGGCGCCGATCGTCATTCGAGACCCGCTCGAAACACAAGGCAGAATGACTGCAGCGGCCGGCGATAAGTACAGCTACCGCGAGATGGACGACTTCACCGACGAGATCGAAAAGACCATCAAGACCGTGCCGGTCGCGTCAAAAGTCAGTCGCTCGGGCATCCTTAACGAAAAGGTCTATCTGGAATACTCACAGGAACGAGTTGCATCCTATGGCTTTCGAGGCGCCAACCTGCGAGACATTCTGAGCGCAAGAAACATAACCGTGCCCGGTGGTCAATTGCAGGTCGAAGGCAAGAATCTGAATATCGATCCATCCGGCGAGTTCAAGAGCGAGGAGGAAATTGGAGACGTTGTAGTGGCGACGTCTAACGGCGGAGCGCCGGTTTATTTGCGTGACCTCGTGACCACCGTCCGGAGTTACGACAGCCCGGCTCGGTATTTGAATTTCTACACATGGCGAGACAATCAGGGCGGCTGGCATCGCACTCGCGCGATCACTCTTTCAATACAGATGCGGGCGGGCGAGAAGATCGGCGAGTTCGGAAAGGCTGTAGATGCGGTGCTAGCGGATCTGAAAAAGCGATTGCCTGACGATCTCGTGATGGCTCGCACTTCAGACCAGCCGCTGCAGGTGGAAGAAAACGTTCACCTCTTCATGAACAGTTTGTACGAAGCGTTGGTGCTTGTCGTCATCGTCTCTTTGATCGGTTTCTGGGAATGGCGGTCGGCGTTGCTTATGGCCTGCTCGATCCCGATCACCTTGGCAATGACTTTCGGGATGATGTATCTGCTCGGCATAGACCTTCAGCAAGTCTCCATCGCGACTCTCATAATCGCGCTTGGGCTTCTAGTGGATGATCCGGTCGTAGCCGGAGATGCGATCAAACGTGACCTTGCGTTAGGCCACCCGCCGGTGGTGTCGGCCTGGCTGGGACCAACCAAGCTTGCGACGGCGATCCTTTACGCAACCATCACTAACATCGTCGCCTATCTACCGTTCCTGATGCTGACTGGTGATATGGGAAAATTCATCTACAGCTTGCCGATAGTCCTCGCTTGCTCGCTTGTGGCATCTCGTCTGGTTTCGATGACATTCATCCCACTGCTTGGTTACTACTTGCTCAAGCCGAAGCCCGAAAAGCCAATCGAGGAGCGCCGCAAGACAGGTTTCGCCGCGAAGTACTATCGAGTAGGCACGTGGGCAATCGAGCACCGTTGGCGCGCGTTGCTCGGGTCCCTGGCGTTTTTGGTTCTCGGGCTGGTTCTATTTAGCCAGCTCAGGCAGCAGTTCACGCCAAAGGACTTGTCCTATCTGTCGTACGTCGACGTCTGGTTGCCGGAGGACGCGCCGCTTTCGGAGACTGATCGAGCGGCCGGGCAGGCAGAGAACATCATTCGCGACGTAGCGCGTGAATTCGGAAAAGAGCATTCAGAAAGTGGCGAAGTTCTTGAGTCGCTGACGACATTTCTGGGCGGTGGCGGGCCACGCTTCTGGTTCTCGGTAAGTCCCGAGCTTCAGCAGTTGAATTACGCTCAAATAATCATCCAGGTCAAAGACAAGCACGACACCAATCACCTTGTCGGCCCATTGCAAACAGCTCTGTCGGCAGGCGTGCCGGGCGCGCGAATAGACGTGCGCCAGCTCGAGTCCGGCGCCGCCGTTGGCTTACCGGTCGCCATACGAATTTCGGGCGATGACATTCCAACTCTCAGATCGTTTGCGGAACAATTGAAGGAAATCTTTCGCTCGATTCCCAAAGCCGCCCGGCCGCGCGATGACTGGGGCGATGAGAGCTTCGCGGTGAAGCTACAGATCGACTCGGACCGCGCGAACATGGTCGGCATTTC
>DATFWM010000014.1:0-3837 GCA_035259295.1 Blastocatellia bacterium
GGATTCAGAGGTTGCTTTGTTCGTTACAACCGACGGATCGCTTTCCTGTGTTGACCTATTGGGCGACGGCCAGCAGGCGACGGTCAAGCGGCTGTACAGCTTCCCGGAACTAGCCCAATTCGGCGCGAAGAACTTAAATCCGGCGCTCATCCAGTACGACCCCTCTAGCGGGGCTGTCGGCGTCGTCAATCCAGGTTTCACGGTTCTGATTTCTCGGCCCATAAACGGAAAGAAGGGTCGTATTTCTCGTCCTATCAACGTTCACGTCGCCTCTGAGTCTCCGGTGCTGGCGATGGCTAAGTTCAACAAGAAGGGGAACAAGGTTGTCTCAGCTACTTCCTTCATTCAAGACTTCAAGGACGAGGGCGGGCTGTCCAACTTCGTGACCGCCGGAAATTCGCAGTGGCTGGTTTCCACCTACTCAGGAAAACTCTACTGGGTTGGACTGGCTGAAGACCTGACGGGCTCCAGGCTGCAACTGCTCGGCACCATGGCGCCGAGAGTAGACCGGATTGATTATTACTCCGACCGCACCAGCGTGGTCGCGATAAGCTCGTTCACGGTGAACGACGATGGAATGCAGATAGCCTCACCCGGCTCGTTGGTTGTGGGCAAGCTGAACGGAGGGCAAATCGAAGCCCCTATCGTACAGTCTCTTTTGCCGACTGCATCCTTGTTTGGTGGCAGGTCTTCGCCCTCGATAAGAAGGCCTTGCAACATCAAGCGCTGAGCAAAATCGAGTAACTTCAGTTTAGGCGTCGCAACCTGGCGCGTAGCAACTCGTCCTTTTCCGTAACCTCGCATCTCGGCGAATCAACAAATCGAGAAATGAAACGCAGGCTACTCAATTATCCTGTTGTGGTCGCGTTGATATTGTTTGTAGCCGGTTTGCCTAACGGGCTCGCGCGGACTGACGATTCGTCCGACTCGACGGCCAAGCTGGCGAGCGACGCTTTGAAGCGCGGCGAAGAGATGCGTCGCAAGTGGAATCTCGACGGTGCGGAAGCCGCATTTCGCGAAGCGGCCACGTTGGAGCCTGCTAGCCTTGAAGCGGCTTTGGGTCTGGCTCGCGTCGCGCGCGTGAAACTCGAATACGCCCGTGCCATAAGCTTCCTTGATAGAGCCGCCTTCCTTCATCCGAACTCAGCGTCGTTGCTTTCCGAGTACGGCTCGATTTACCTGGCCGCCGAGGAGCCTAATCAAGCGCGCCACTATTTTGACCGCGCGTTACAACTTTCGCACGCCGACATTTCTGCGGCCATCGGACTTGCCGGAGTCGATCTGCTCGAACGCGATTACGAGCGCGGCGTCGCAAAGCTGAAAGAATGTCTGACGCGCGAACCGCAAAACAGCCGCGCTCACGCGATGCTTTCTCGTGTTTTGCTGGAGAGCAATAAGACCTCTGAAGCCGCGGACGAAGCCAGCCGAGCGATCTCACTCGACCCTTTCAACGCTGAAGCACTCTCGGCGCTTGCTCACGCGAGGTCGAGCGAACGCAAAGCGGATGAGACGCGCTCTTTGGCCCGCCGCGCGGTCTCCCTAGATTCATTTAACGTCAGCGCACGACGGCTGTTGTCGCAGTACCTCGACAGTAAGACTGGTTACGAGCAGAAAGTACTCGAGCCGGCGCGCGCGCACTATGAGCGTGGGCGCGCGCTCAAGCAAGCCGGTGAACTGGCGCGCGCAGTCACGGAGTTTGAAGCTGCCCTGCGTTTCGAGCCGCGTTACTATCGCGCGCTGATCGGGCTCGGCGACGTGTTGTTGAGACAGGGCGACTATGGGCGGGCAGCGGCTTCCGCCGCGCTCGCTGCGGCAGTTGACCCGGAAGGCTCACTCGCTCAACTTGAGTTGAGCTACGCCTATCGCGGAATCGGCGAGCGAGCACGAATCGAGATTGGGGCAGTCGATTTCGCCGCGCTGTTTTACAGTCAGCCTCCACCGCCTGCTTATGCGATGACCCGGGAGATCTTTCCGGACTACGGCTCTCTGACCAAGAGGCAACAATCGGTGATTGACTCGGCGGTTGCGCCGCTCGCAGCGTTTCTCCCGAAGCTCGCCAGCCACAAGGCCCGTCATTACTTGCTGGCCTTCGATCAGCGTCCGAGCGATCTTCGTGGCTTCGCGGATGTTGCCGGCGAGAAAACTTTTGATGGTCGTTATTACTCGAGCCTTCGAGGCATCGGGGGCCGGATTACAGTCTCGGGAATCGAGTATCTCGACCAGGCGGCGCGTGGAGGCTTTAATACGATTGCCCACGAATTCGCTCACCAAGTCCACATCGCCGCGCTTGGGAAGAAGGAGGTGAAGACAATTCGCAAGCTTTACGAGCGAGCTCGTCGCGAGGGGCGAACGTTGGATTACTATGCGGCGGCGAATGAAGAAGAATACTTCGCGCAGGGGTACGAAGCTTTCATCTCGAATCGCAAGCGGCCTTCCGCTGGGATCACCGCGCGCCACACCGATCGCGAGCTGATGACCCGCGATCCTGAGTTGTACAGCTTTCTGCTGAAGCTCACAGCAGGAAGGTCTCAACCCTCAGCCCTATCCCGGTGACACTTCGCATTTGCTTGACAAAAAACATCCCCACGTGAGACTATGCTTCCGGAGCTTTCCCGTGAGTGGTGGTCAGCAACTTTGACTGCTTCGCACGCATCCCAGAGTGCAGCGAATTCAGTACAACACAACGGTATAGGCCCAGATTCGATTTCGACAGTGCTCGGATTAAGACAGAGCTCGGATTAAGACAGAGCAGGAGGACTATCGCCTGATGAAGAAAATGCTAACACTCATTGCAGCGCTGATGTTTTCGGCAGCGCTGTTTGCGCCCCTCGCCCAAGCGAAGACGGTTCGGATCGATGAGGTCGTACAAGATCCAGCGGCCGAAGAAGCTGCGGCTTACAAAGCCTGGTTTGAGGCAAACAATGCGAAGGATTATGCCAAAGCAATGGAATTGGCAAAGACATATTTGGAGAAGTTTCCGAACGGCAACGCCCAGAACGTGGCGTACCTTAAAAAGTGGATTCCCCAAATTCGCGGGTACCTCTTCAATCAAGCAGTGACGGCAGGCAATATGGGAGAGATGATTCGGCTTGGCAAGGAAGCGCTGGGATCAGAGCCGGACAATCTCGATTACCTCTGGGTCATGATAAATCAGTTACGCGCGAAGGAGTTGTATGCTACACCACCAAACAATTCTCACGCGGCTGAATACGGCGAATTGGCAAAGAAGGCCATGAGTTTGATCGAAGCTGGGAAAACGCCGACTGGCGTGAAGGACTTCAAAAAAGGGTCGGCCCAAGCTTTTTTGAATTACGATCTTGGGGTAATCGAAACCCGTAACAAGAACGTAGACAAGGCACTTGAATACAATACCAAAGCTGCGAGGCTCGATCCGGCTGAACCTGCTTACTTCTTTGCCTGCGGAAACTTATATCAGCAAAAGTATGCGGTTGCCGCTCAGAAGTTTCAATCGTTCCCTGAGGCTGATCAGCAGGCGGCTAACGAGGGAAAGCCCGACGCCAAGCCGGAGGTTAAGGCTGCGCTCGACGAAGCTAACAAGCATGCAGACGCGCTTATTGATTGCTGGGCGCGATATGTTGCTCTGACAACCGGCAAGAAAGAGTATGATACGGTCCGAACCAATGTGGAGAAGGAACTGGCCAAGCTGTATAACTATCGGCACCCTGATTCTCCAGACGGTCTGCAAAAGCTGATTCAACAATACCGAGGTGGCTCAAGCACGCCGCCCCAGAATGCTACCGCCAATTCCAGCGTTAAACAGTAACCGCTGATTCTTTTTGCATTCGAGAGAAGCCAGCCTCTTCAGGGCTGGCTTCT
>DATFWM010000015.1:0-2564 GCA_035259295.1 Blastocatellia bacterium
AGAAACGCAAGAAGAGTTGCTGCCATTGTGAGCTTGCGCATTGTCAGTTCTCCGCCGAGCTACGGAAATTAGTGATTTGTGGGTGAAGCAAATCACCGCTAGATTCGGAATTCTACAACCGTTGGCCGTGCCTCGCAATTCTCGCGATCGCCTCCTCGCGCATCTCGTCGATCGGAGGCTTCCGCCCGGTCCACAATTCAAACTGAAGCGCGGCTTGAGCGACCAGCATCTCGAGCCCGCTGATCGTTCGGCATCCTTCCGCGCGCGCGTCGGCGAGAAATCTGGTTTCCAGAGGATTGTAAACCAGATCATAGGCGATCGAACGCCCTCGCAACGTCTCGCGCGGAACAGGGCTCAAGCCCTCGCTGTGGCCGCACATGCCAACTGGGGTGGTGTTGATGATTACGCGTGCGTCGCTTGACGAAAGTGATTCGATAGACAAGATGGTGACGCCGAACGATTCTGATAACGAGCGCGCCTTATCGGGTTTTCGAGCGAACACGCTCACCTGAGAGCCGCGCTCGAGCAGCCCGTAGATCACGGCTCGCGCAGCGCCGCCCGCGCCGATCACGGCGCAGCTCTCACCGGCAAGCGAGCACGCCCTCTCCAACGGTTCCATCGCGCCTCGAACGTCGGTGTTGTATCCTGACAACCGATCTTCGTTCATGACAACCGTGTTTACCGCGCCAACCTTGCGAGCTACTTCGTCGACCTCGTCGAGCAGTCGAATCACCGCGCTCTTGTGAGGGATGGTCACGCTGAGGCCGCGAAGGTTCCAATCGATCTCGCGCGTCGAAGGCCTGGCGAGACGGCGAAAGAATTCGTCTAGCTCGTCAACTTCGAACGGAAGGTAAACGAAATCGACAGCAAGTTCAGCGAAAGCTCGATTGTGCATCGCGGGCGAAGCTGAGTGCCCGACCGGCGAGCCGATGATTCCAGTGATCGCTGTACCGCGCGAGACAAGACGAATGCGATAAAGGTTAGCCAAATCCTCGCAGCTTGGCTGGCCGGCTGCGCTCTCTTTCCCTTGGGCGAGCGAGCCGTAGGTGAGAAAGCTTCCCCACGCCGGACCAAGCACTCGCGTGATCAAGCCAGCTTCTCCCATCGCCAGCGCAATGAGCCGTCTGCCATCCGTACGCGCGCGGTCGAGCAGCTTAAAGATCGCAATTGTATCGGCAATCTCGTTCGCCCGTGTGACGATCTTATGCACCGCGGCTGGCAGCGATGTTATACGTTCGTAGATGGCGTTGAGATCCGCCGGCGTCTCAACGAAGTTGTGATAAGACACAATCAGACGCGACAGGTCAGGCGTGAGTGCCGCCGCCTCGGCATAGTGCGCTGCTTCGATGTCGCAGTAGTCGGCAAATCTCCGCGCGCCTTCTACGAGCAAGCGCAGTCTGACGCGATCCTCAACCTGCTGCTTGCCTCCTTCGGCCGCTGCTCGACAGGTGATGATCGTCGGAAGCGGCTTCTGTTCGAGGAGCGCTCGCAGCGCATCGAGATTCGTGAAATCAAAATCTCGGAGATAGTCGAGCCTCAGCTCCGCCAGGTCAGCGATCTTTGCCGCACGACGCATCGCCTCGCGAGCAGCGCCAACCGTTTGTTCGGCGACGACCGCGCAGACTCGACTGGGGTTCCCAGGCATACTCTTAATTCCATGTGGTAACGAATTCACTCGTTTTCGGAGCGTAACGAATAAATTCGTTACCACGTGGGAGCTTAGCAAAGCAACTGGTCACTCTCCAACGCGGGCTGTTATCATCGGAGCAATGTTAAAAGACAAAAAAATAGCGGTGCTGGGCGCGGGCAAGCTCGGCGAGACGTTGATCAAGGGCCTGCTCGAAGCCGGTGTAATCGACATCGCCAACGTTCGGGTGACCGCCGGCCATCAGCAAAGACTCGATCTGATGCGCGAGCGTTTCAACGTCGCCGGCACGCTTTCAAACAAAGTTGCCTCGGCTACTGCCGACGTCATCATAGTTTCCGTAAAGCCACAGACTGTGCCGGTTGTCCTGTCCGAGATCGGCGACAGCCTGAGGCCTTCGCAACTATTGATTTCGGTCGCCGCCTCGGTGAGCACCGCGTTCATCGAGAAACATCTCACCGCGCCGGTCCCTGTGATTCGCGCGATGCCAAACACGCCCTGTCTGCTCAACAAAGGAATGACCGGTATAGCACCAGGCAAGAACGCCACGCGCGAGCAGCTCGATCTTGCGAAGTTCATCTTCGATTCGGTAGGGCGCACGGTGATTGCAGATGAAAAACACATGGACGCGATAACCGGGCTATCGGCGAGCGGCCCCGCATTCATCTACATTGTGATCGAATCGCTCGCCGAAGCGGGAGTGAAGGTTGGGCTTCCTCGCGACGTGGCGACCGAGCTTGCCGCGCAGACGGTTGTCGGCGCGGGCTCAATGGTGCTGGAAACCGCCGAGCATCCAGCGAAGCTAAAAGACACGGTGACGACCCCGGCTGGTTGCACGATCGATGGGATTCTCGAGTTGGAGGAAGGTGGACTGCGAGTGACTTTGATCAAAGCGGTCGTGAAAGCGACTCAGCGAGCA
>DATFWM010000016.1:0-7293 GCA_035259295.1 Blastocatellia bacterium
TAATGTAAGCGCCTCCTTGTACTTCTGGAACAACCGCCGCAAACTCGCCGAATGTTGTTTCGCGAACCACTCGACCGGTGAAGCGCGTCCCGATCAGACTCTCGATCACGAACGGCTCGCCGACCGCGAGCCTCCCCTTCGCGTGTTCGAGCGCGACGCGGCCGCTCACGCCCGTGCCGGTCGGCGAGCGATCGACTTCGCCATCCGCGAAGATGCACACGTTGCGGCTGTCAGCGCCTTCACTGAGAGGCGGTCCGTCGATTATGGCCCCGTACAAGAAACCAAGATCCTCTTCAAATGGATGCTTAATCGGAAGCGACGACATGACCGCGCGCTTTACTGCCATACCGAGATCGATCAACTTGCGAAACTCCTCTGGAATGATTCGCACGCCCAAGTCTTCAGCCTTGCAGTAGGCATAGAACGCTCCGCCGAACGCTATGTCATAACGAATCTTGCCAATGCCCTGAACGTCGACCGTTTGATCGAGCTTGAAAACGAAGGACGGCACGTTTTCAAAGGCGACGCTGCGCACTCGCGAGCCGTCGCGGTCGGCTCGCGCGATCACGCGACCCGCCGGCGTGTCAAGCTTCACAACTTCGCGAGGCGAGAGCATCCCGGTTTCAAGCAACACGGTCACAAGGCCGATCACACCGTGACCACACATCGTGCTGTAGCCTTCGTTATGCATGAACAACACGCCCAGATCGCCGTCCGGCGTGACGGGCTCGGTAGGAATCGCGCCGTACATATCGGCGTGGCCGCGAGGCTCGAACATCAGCGCTCGGCGAAAGTGATCCAGATGCTCACGCGCGTAGCGGCGCTTGGCGAGAATCGTGTTGCCGGGAATCGAAGGAACGCCACCAGTGATTACGCGCAGGGGTTCACCCGCCGCGTGCGCGTCGATGGTGGTGATTCGCATCCAGTCAGATGGTGGGGTCCACGTCATAACGATGAAGCCAACCGACACCTGAATCGGCCAAAGAGCGCTGACAGTGGTATTTCACAACGGCAAGAATGACAGGACGTTTTCCCAATCCTCCGCCTCCGTTGTAGTCCAGACGCGAAGTAATCTCTCAATAGCGTCACGATAGGGCAAGCTCTGTGATATTAGAATGACGCCTGGACTCCTATGAGTTTCGATGAAGCGCGCAAATGGTCAGGCATGGTGCTGACATCATGACTTACGAGCAGTCTCCCATCTCTCGCAGCGATTCGAAGAACCGTTGGGTCGTTGAGGTTTGTGAATCCGGCGTCCACCGCCGTCTTGAAATCAATGGCTGGCTCGCGACGCTTAACCCCGGTGACGATCGGTTGGCGCAGGTCGGCATCGGCCTGGAAACGGATCTTCAAGACGCGACCTCTTGAGTCTCCTACAACTTCTTGTAGAGCAGCGGATGAGCCGCGCGTGCTTTGAGTCGCAGCGTTTCAAATTTCTTGCGGTTCCGCTTGAGGTGCTTGTTGATCTCAGCCTCATGGGCAAGGTAATACGCAAGGGCGCCGAACACCTGCTCAAGAGTGAGAGTGTCATAATTCTCGACGATGCCCTCGGGAGAAAGACCGCTCAGAAAATCATAGACAACCGAATCCAGCGAGACACGAGTACCTGAGATTCGATAGCCACCGCTCGTTCGTATGACGTAACTCTTTTCCACGCGACCCCGCCCCCGCGCACCGTAATTCTACTTTAGGCCACGATCAAGCCTCAACAGCTGAGCCGGTTGCTGGCTTCTCAAGCGATCACCCGGCGGGATTCGGGCCGTAGAACTTCCAACTCGAAACGAAGTCACGAGTCAACTTCTGCTTCGTCAAATCCGCGCGGATCATCTCTATCGAAATCCGGTTCTGTTTCAGAACGGCGTCGTGAAACGACCGGTTGGTCATCTTGCCTGAATCGACGAGCTCGCGATGCAACGACCGAAGCTGCAGGCCTCCGAGCAGGTAGGCGCATTGATACAGCGGTCCGTACGCTCCGCCAAACGAGCGACGAACTTCGGCAGTCGCGTTGTCCAGCTCGTGTCCGACTTTCTTCACCAGCAGATCGATGCATTCCTGCGGCGTCATCTTTTCCAGATGAAAGCTCAACGAGAAGATGATCCGAGCCGAGCGGTGCATTCGCCAGAAGAGCATGCCGATTCGGTTCTCGGGCGACTTGGCGAAGTTCATGTCCCACAACAACATCTCCCAATAGAGCGCTCCGCCTTCTCCCCAAAAGGGTGTGCTGAAAAGCTGGCGATAAGGCCGGTACCGCGCAGCCATAAATCCCTGCAGGTGATGTCCGGGAATCAACTCGTGAAATACGGTCGCCCGCGAGAAGTGAATATTGTTGCCGCGCATGCTCATCATCTTGGCTTCGTGACCCATCGTGTTCGTCGGATAAGAAACCTGAATCGTCTCGCCTCCGAGAAAGAACGGGCTGACGAGCTGACGTTCGGGCGTCATCATCTCCATCCGCCACGTGTCGCGAGCGAGTTGCGGGATCGTCACCAGATCGTGATCGTCCATGAACTTGATTGCTTCAAGCGCCAGCTCGCGGATGAGCTCAGGCTGCTTGCCCGGCTCGACGTACAACGTCTTCACGTATTCCAGCGCTTTCATCCAATCGTCGCCGTAGCCAAGGTCACGCGACGCTTTCTTCATTTCGTTTTCGCACCAGTCGTACTCTTTGTTGGCGATGGCGATCAGCTCCTCCGGAGTGTATGGGATCATCTCGTAGGCAAGCTCGCTCATTAGCGCTTCGCGCCCGATTGGATCTCCGATGATCTCGGTCGTGTCACCTGGCTTCAAGCCCAGAACTTTTTCTCGCAGGAACGCGGCGTATTTTTCGAGCGCCTGATCGACGGACTTATAAGGCTCGCCGACCCACCAGGTGAAGATCGGATCGTAGCCGTTGTGGAAGCCGAACCAAGTCTTGAGTATGTTGCGCAAAGAATTAACCGACGCAACTGCCCGATTGACCACTGACCTCTTTGCTCTGATCGCGTCTGCTTTCGGCTCGGGCTTAAGCCCCGCTTCCACGGCTTTGCTGGTCGCATCGATCTGCTTGCTCATCTTCGTCAGCAACGCAGCGGTCTTCTGAGAATCGATCGATTCCATCCGACGGCGCGCGTCTTCGAGATCGGTAATGGTTTGAGCGAACGGGATTAGCGGCGCGATTTCAGCAAGAGCTTTTTCCTGGATGTCGAGCTGGCGCAGCTCGTGGTCGAGGTGATTCTTGAACAGGATGTAATCGATGCGCCCGTCTTGGCTCATTGAATCGAAGTTGAGTTTCGCAAGCGAGGCGAGCCAGTCAGTGTAGAACTGTTTCATCCGCGCGCGTCGCGATGGAGAGGCTTCGACACTGAAGAATCGAGCGAGGCTGCCGCGATCGACGGTGTAGCGCTCGATCATTGCGCGCATCTCGCTTTGAGGAACATCGCCGTTAGCAAGAGCAGTATCGACGACAGCACGCGCCGTGTTTGCGTCGGCGTGTGAGCCGAGAGAGTTCTGCATTTGTGCTACGCAAATGACCCAGCCCAGCGCCAGCAGTGCAACGAGTGAAAAATATTTCGAAACACATTGAATTAGGTTCATGCACACCGCCTTTGAATTCACCGGCTCTACTCAGCCGGCTTCGTCTACGCTGTTGGCCGAAAGCAACTTCTTCCATCTAATTCTTATTGAAGCGACTATTGTCTTCCAGCCAACCAGAAGCAATAAACCGAGCGCGACGTCCGCGCAAATGCGAATGGCGTCCTCCACCGGGATTTGCGCTCTGCTTAAGGACCGGAACACTCCGCCGTCGTCATCCCTAATCGGCGGAAGAACCGCGACGGCGATCATCCTAAGCAACTGCGGAAGCGAATAGACCAGCACATACGCGCCCAAGACAGAGAAAACCACGCGTTGCAGAACCCGCATGTTGCCTTCATCGAGTTGAATGTTGGTGTCCTCGAGTCCACGCGTAAACAGCACTCCGAGCTTCTTGGCGAATATTAAGAGCGTCGCCGCAAGAATGATGTAAGCGAGTGCGGCAAAAGCGAGGTCAGACTCGCGTGAGGAAGGAAACCCTCCTGGATTAACCTCTTGTGTCAAAAAGAGCAACGCCGACGGAACCATCGCGATGGCTTGCACAATGATCAACACAGCTAGGCTCCTGATCAGGACCTACCGAAACAGAAAAGAGGTTAATCACGCCGCTCCCCACTATCAATCAAAAGCATCAGGCGGGCCGCTCTTTTGAAATCGACATTGTCTCCGGATTCCACGCGCAAACCTGATTCTCAAAATAACTCCGATTAGCTAGCAGGGCTGCACCTGCCGCCCTGAACCCAAATACCGAATCCTCCACAACGGGTTTGCGCGAGCGCATACCCTCAAAGAACGCCCTGAAGTGATCAAGCGAATCGCTGTAGCCTTGCGGCGGCGCATAGGTATCTTGACTTGTTTCGCCGACGTCTTTCGTCTCGGGATATTTAGCTCGATACTCCTTCAAGAAGGCTTCCTGGGTTGCCTTGGGAAAAGTGTCGATAGTGAAGCCAGGCTCTTTAGCCTTAGCTTTCTTCGACACCGTAACCGCCCCCCCGATCGTCATGACGCCTTCACTGCCGACGAATCGGAAGCCGGAGTTTTCCGGTCCCCCCGACGCGAAATTGACTCTTAGAGCCAGATTGAACGCAGGGTGGCTTGCCGTTTTGGGATAATCGCACATCGCAAGCATCACGTCGGGGACGTCCCGGCCGTCATTCCAGTAACGCAAACCACCGGTGACCATCACTCGCGTAGGGCCGGTTGTGCCGACTATGAAGTGCAAGCCTGAAAAGAGATGAACGAACAGATCGCCGGCGACGCCGGTTCCATAATCGCGGTAGTTGCGCCATCGGAAGAAGCGAACCGGATCGAACGGTCGCTTCGGCGCGCTGCCGAGGAAACGGTCCCAATCAACCGTTGCCGGCGAAGCATCGGGCGGAATTGAATACTGCCACGCGCCGATCGCGTTGCTTCGATCAACCCACGCTTCAACCATGTTCAATTCGCCGATCGCGCCGGAGGAGAGAAGCTCTTTGGCTTTCTTGTACACGATCGAGCTGACTCGCTGGCTGCCGACTTGAAAGATGCGATTTGTTTTCTTTGCCGTCTCGATGACGTGCTTGCCTTGTTCGAGCTGTTGCACCATCGGCTTCTCGCAATAGACGTCTTTGCCGGCGTTCATCGCGTCGTTGGAAATTCGCATGTGCCAGTGATCGGGCGTCGCGATGATGACCGCATCGATGTCTGGTCGCGCGAGGACTTCGCGATAGTCGCGCGTCGTGAAGAGTTGGTTGCCCCATACTTCTTTGGAGCGCGCAAGCCGTCCATCGTACAAGTCGGCGACAGCGATCAATTCGGTGCCGGGTACCTTCAGCGCCTCTCGCGTGTCAGCCATTCCCTGGCCGCCCGCGCCGATGAGCGCGAGCCTGATCTTGTCGCCGGGCGAAACTCGTTCGGACCGCGTAAACTCATCCGCGGCCAAGATAGTTGTCGATGTAGCAGCCGCTACAGTTGTTGCAGCAGTAAGCTTGATGAAGTCTCGTCTTGAAGTTTTTCCGGTATTGGTCATTGCTTTAGTCTCCTGTGGTTCAGAGTTCAAGCTTCAGCTTGCGTCAAACTAGCAGCCTAAACGTTGAACTCTCAACATGTTGTTGCTCGATACCTGAAAGCCTACTATTATCCTCCTGCTTGTCAGCTTTGCAATCAAAAATCGAAGGGGACAAAGATAAAGAGGATGACCGCGGTGCTTTGGTTCTTAGGTGTCTCCGGTACGCTTTGCGCTCAAAGCAGATCAAGTGGCGGGCCTACACTGCAGACGGTCGTTAAGTGGATACCGAGTTGAAAGCAGTGCAGGATAGAGTGTTGCAATGGTCATAGGCCAAAACGTCCGGTTCACTATGAACCTCAGTGAGAACGATAAGTGGAGTGAAGTGGGCGAGTTCTCTCAAGACGGAAAGAACTGGATGAAGTTTTTCGAGATGACGCTGCAGCGGGTGGAGTAAGTGTAGCACGACAACCCTGAGTATTTCGTGATCTTCGAAAGGAGCTAACTCATGTTTTATAGAACTTTTCTGGTTGTTATCTGCATGCTTGTGCTTGCCGCGCCGCTAGCCGGTGCTCCGCGTCTGACGTTAATCGCGCCGGCTGACGGCAACATCCTCGGTCGTTGGGATATGACCGTTCAGGAGGCAAGCGGCGGGTCATATCCCTCCTGGTTTGAAGTCACGCGCGAAGGCGGGAGGCTCACAGGCCGATTTGTCGGGCGAGGCGGAAGCCAACGCCCCATCGCCAGCGTCGAGTTCGCCAACAACCATCTGAAGTTCAGCCTCCCGGTTCAGTACGAGCGGCAAAGATCGGCTCTGACGTTTGAAGCTGATTTCGTTGGCGAGCGTCTCGAGGGAACAACGCTTGACCCCGCGGGAAAATCGCTGAAGTGGAGCGCGGTTCGCGCGCCGAAACTCGAACGCAAATCTGCGCCGCATTGGGGCAAGCCGATAACGCTTTTCGGCGGACGCGATCTGACCGGATGGAAAGTCCGCGACGTGAAGAAAGAGGGGACGTGGCGCGTCGTGGATGGCGTAATGGAGAATACACCGCACGGCACGGACATAATCACCGAGCAGAAGTTCACCGACTTCAAGCTGCACCTCGAGTTCAAGATGGCTGACAAGAGTAACAGCGGCGTCTATCTGCGAGGCCGTGACGAGGTTCAGATTCAAGACGACTTCGGAAAAGAACCTGAGAGCCATCGAATCGGCGGCATCTACGGCTTCGTCACGCCTTCGAGCAATCCCGCCAAGAAGGCCGGCGAATGGCAGACCTTCGACATAACTTTGATCGGCCGCAGAGTGACGCTCGTTTTCAACGGCGTGACTGTCATCGACAACGCAGAGATCCCGGGAATCACGGGAGGCGCGCTCGATAGCAATGAGGGCGAGCCCGGGCCGATAATGCTGCAAGGCGATCACGAGAAGATTTACTATCGAAATATTGTGATCACGCCGGCGAAGTGAAAGTATGATGTATCGCATTCGGCTGATTCTGTTTGCGATTGTCGCGGCGTTGGCTGTTTCCGCTCCGGTTGCGTGTCCGACAGTCCTGGTCAGCGCGCGCGCCATTCAGTCACAGTCGGACGCGCGGCGGATCACGCGGCCCGTCAGCAAGCCTTACACCGGTGATCTGTCTATCTTTGAAGACCCTGAGCGCGACGAGAAACTTCAGATCAATCGAGTGATGGACGTGCTCAAGATCAAAGACGGCTCGAGCGTGGCGGACATCGGCGCT
>DATFWM010000017.1:0-10065 GCA_035259295.1 Blastocatellia bacterium
TGATGTTCTTGGCCCGCCGCGCCCCGGCAAGTCTGTGGCCTACTGTTTGGACACGCGACCGTGCGCCAATTCCGCCGAGTTGGCGCGAGGGGTCGATCTGCTGATTCACGAAGCGACTTATACCGACGAGTTCGCCGTTGAGGCTCGCCAGTACGGACACTCGACTGCCGCGCAAGCCGCTCAAACTGCGCGAGATGCCGGCGCTAAGCGACTATTGATTACTCATTTCAGCACGCGGTTTCCCGATCTGTCGCCGCTGCTTGAAGAAGCGCGCGCGATTTTTCCCGACACGATTCTTGCACAGGACTTGATGGAGATCGAGGTTTGAATCGATGATCGTCGCGATAGGAATTGACCTGGTTGAGATTTCACGAATCGAGGAAGTTCTTGCGCGTCGAGGCGAACGCTTCCTATCACGTGTTTTTACCGATAGTGAGATCGGCTACTGCGAAAGTCGCGCGTCTAGTGCGGCAAGTTACGCCGCGCGATTCGCCGCCAAGGAGGCTGCGATGAAGGCGCTTGGCACCGGTTGGTCCGATGGTATTGCTTGGCGTGACATTGAAGTAGTCAGCGCGTCCAGCGGCGCTCCAGCTTTGGTGCTTCGCGGGCGAGCGCTCGAGCGCATTCGAGAGATCGGTGTTACAAGAACTCATGTCTCGCTCGGTCATTCGAGCGCGATGGCGATCGCTCAGGTGGTGTTAGAGGCCGGATAGACTGCAAGTTGAGAAATGCAATTCTCAACTTGCAATCACCAAAAACTCACGAAGTGTGCTGCTCGACTCCTGCTCCCGCAGCTTGGCGAGCGCGCCGGCTTCTATCTGACGAACTCGCTCACGTGTGACTGACAGGTCCTGACCAATCTCCTCGAGCGTCCAAGGCGTGGAACCTGCTTCCAACCCATAATGAAGTTTCAGTATCTTCGCTTCGCGAGGAGTGAGTTGCGCTAACGCTCGTTGGATCGCGCTACGCCTCGACCAGTCGACTGCCGCGTTAAACGGGTTGGCGTAATCGCCATCGTCGATGAAATTTACCGCGGTCTCGCCGTTATCGTTTGCCGGGACATCGAGCGTTAATGTGTGTTGGGCAAAACCAAGGGCCTCACTCACTCGATCCGACTCTACTTCCAGGCGCGCGGCGATCTGATCGCTGGTCGCTTCGGCAGCGGTCTCCTCGCGAATCGCGCGGGATGCGCGAGACGCTTTGTTGATTAGAGCAAGCTCCGACGCTGGCAACCTGACCACGCGGCTTTGAGTGTCCAGCGCGCGGGCCATCGATTGGCGGATCCACCACATCGCATAAGTGGAAAACCTGAAGCCGCGCCGCCAGTCGAATTTCTCCACCGCGCGCATCAGGCCGACATTCCCTTCTTGAATTAAGTCAAGGAATGGCAAGCCCCGGTGCGAGTATTGTCGCGCGACAGAAATCACCAGTCTAAGGTTCGCTTCAGTCATCGCCTGCTTTGCCGCGTTTAGCTCGGCTATCGCGGCGTTGGCCTTCCGAGCGAGAGCGATCAACTCAGATGACAATGCCAACCGTCTTTCGATAAGCCGGCGAACCGAGGACTCGAGATCAAAACTTTCTTCCTGCGTTGTGGCGTGGATCTGATGTTTGCCTCTTGTCTTGTGTGCGGCCAACTCGGCGGCGCGCCCGATTAGCTCGACCAGGCGCCGCTCAGCCGCGGGCGTGAATGTGATTGATCTAATAGAACGCGAAAGGCGGGCCCGCATTCGCGGATTGTCGCGCGCGGGTTGGCGCCGGCGGGAAGTTCTCTTAACCGAAATGCAGAGATCGTAATAAGCGGACTCGACCCGAGCGAGAGCGGGATCAGCAAGTTCGGAAACTGTAGGGTTGGATGGATCGCTGTCCGCGACTCCCTCGATCAATTCCGCAGGACTCTCTAGACTTGAGACAAACGCCTGCCTGAGATGAACGCAGTACTCGGCGACCACCGGCGACCGCGAGAGCAGCCTCATCAAGCGAATCCGTGCTCGCTCGATCCGCTTTGCCGCTTCGACTTCTCCTTCAGAAGTGAGCATTGAGGACCGGCCTGCGTCGCGAAGGTAAAGCTTGAGAAGGTCCGTTCGATCAATGTCTGACTCTTCAGCTTGCTCATACTCGTGGTCGTCTAAATCGTTATCGCCGTCGAACCTTTCTTCATCGTTCATGATCATTGTCGTTCTCCTCTATACAAACTACAAAGACCATTTACGTGACCGCCCCTGCTTCGGTTCTGATTGTAGTCGGGACCGAAAAATAAGGAAAATTAAAAAGATTAAAACAGAATTTCGTTAACGCTAATAACCGGAATTAGATGGCAAATGGCAGGTTTATTTCATCCACGCGCTCACGGGCGAGTTCTGCCGGATGATTGTTTCGGCGCGATCGGGTCCGGTGGAGATCAGCGCGACAGGCGCGCCGCACAATTCTTCCACGCGGCGCACGTAGCTCTGTGCGTTGGTGGGCAACTGGTCGAACTCCGTGAGGCCGCTGGTATTGACCTTCCAACCGGGCAGAGCCACATAGATTGGCTCGCACTCAGCCAGCACGTTTGCGCCGTACGGGACATCTTCAAGTGTTTGGCCGCGGTAACGGTAGCCGACTGAAATATTGATTTCATCAAACTCATCGAGCACGTCGAGCTTGGTGAGAGCGAGCGCGTCGATTCCATTGAGCATTACCGAGTAGCGGACAACCGTCGCGTCGAACCAGCCGGTCCGCCGCGGTCTGCCGGTCACCGCACCGTATTCGTTGCCGCGTTTCTGCAAGTACGAGCCATGTTCGTCGAGCAGCTCGGTAGGGAAGGGACCTCCGCCCACACGAGTCGTGTAAGCCTTGGCGATCCCCAGCACTCCGGTTATCTTTCTTGGCGCAAGGCCCAGTCCGGTCGCAGCACCGCCGGCCGTCGCATTTGATGAAGTCACAAATGGGTACGTGCCGTGATCGATGTCCAGCATCGTTCCCTGCGCGCCTTCGATCAAGACGGATTTGCCTTCACCTGTTGCGACGTTGATCATCTTCGCGGTGTCGCGGACGAAGGGCTTCAACTGAAGCGCCTCCGCAAGGAACTCATCAAGCGTTGCGTCTGGATCGATTGGTTGAGAATTGATTGATGTGAGCACGATGTTCTTTTCCGCGATGTTCGCTCGCAGCTTTTCACGCAACAAATCCGGGTGAAGCAGATCACCGGCTCGAACACCAATTCGCGCAGCCTTATCCTCATAGGCCGGTCCAATCCCGCGCATGGTCGTTCCCACGCTGTTTGCACCCAGCCGCTGTTCGCGCGCGCGATCGAGCGCCGCGTGGTAGGGAAGAATCAGGTGAGCGCGACTTGAAATGAACAACCGTCCGTCGCATTCGACGCCCATCTCCCGTAGCTCTTGAAGCTCCTGGCTAAACGCGCGCGGATCGACGACCACACCGTTGCCGATCACACAGCAGCACTCTTCGTGGAGTATTCCGGACGGAATGAGACGAAGGATGAACTTGCGATCGCCGATGCGGACCGTGTGGCCGGCGTTGTGGCCGCCCTGATATCGGGCGACGATGTCAAAGTGAGGCGCCAGTATATCGACGACCTTGCCCTTGCCTTCGTCACCCCATTGAGCGCCCACTACGACGATGTTTTTCATAGAGCGTATTCCCGTCACTCGCTAATCTTTTATGGCTCGTGACCTTGGAAAACCATAAAGAGGATTACGAAAATGACCCAGCCAACCGCCAACAAAGCGCATCCCGCTTGCCATCGTGGGATACTGAGAAGTCCCAGGAACAGGGTCGATAGAATAAGGACACTGAAGAGATGCTCCATCCAAGATGGTGGAAAGATCTGCTTCCATTTTAGGGTAAGTCGTTAGTTTGTAGTATTGTCCCGCTACAAGGACGATCCCGCTCGCAAGAGCGACCCATACAATCTTCCTTTGGAGCTCTCTAAATCCCATTCTCGATGCAATCCAGGTTACGTCGACTCGGCGATGCGAACTTGGCGCGATGGACAAAACAACAGGCGCACGCGGCGATAGCGTGCACTTTGGCGCTACTATCGCCCACGCCTCAGGAGGCGTTTCCAAGGGCTCGCTCGATCAGCCGCGAGATATTGTCTTTCGACGTGCCACCGACGAGTCGACCGACTTCCTGGCCTGCGTTAAACAGAATCAATGTTGGAATACCTCTTACACCGTATTGCATACCCGTTTGATTGTTATCGTCAACGTTGAGCTTGACCACCCTGGCCTTGCCTTCGTATTCCGCGGCGAGTTTCTCGACGGTAGGCGCGAGGGCCTTGCACGGGTGACACCATTCAGCCCAAAAGTCGACCAGCACCGGCTGGCTTGATTTGAGAACCTCTTGTTCGAAGTTTTGATCGGTTACGTCAGTTACTAAATCACTCATCACTGCCTCCAAGTTAATGCCAGGTTAAACAGTTGCCGGAACACGGGCGCCTGCCAGTCGTCCGTAAAGCTCAAGGTAATGTCGGGCCGACTCGTTCCAGGAATAATCGGCGCGCATGCCGTTCAGCATTAAAGTGCGCCATAGGTCGCGCGGCTCGTACACGGCGAGTGCTTCTTGAATTTTTTCAAGCAGCCTCTCCGAGTCGTATCTGTGAAACTTGAAGCCGTTGCCGCTTAGCGTCGCAGGGTCGAAGTTCTCTATCGTGTCGTCCAAGCCACCAGCCGCACGGACGATCGGCACGGTGCCGTATTTTAGCGAATACATTTGATTCAATCCGCAGGGCTCGAATCGCGACGGCATCAGGAACAGATCGGCGCCCGCTTCGATCTTGTGCGCGAGCTCGTTTGAGAACCCAAGGTAAACGCCGACCTGTGAACGCCTGTCGTCGCGCAGCAACTGAAACGCGCGTTCGTAAACTTCGCTGCCTGATCCTAGAAGCACAAAAGTCACCCCCAGATCGAGCATCTTATCGGCGATCGGCAGAATGAGGTCAAAGCCCTTCTGATCCGACAAGCGCGATATGCAGCCAATCAACGGACGATCCGGATCCTCTTCTAAGCCAAACGCCCGTAAGAGGTCGAGCTTACACTCACGTTTACCGCTCAGGTCGTCAGCCGAGTAATTTGCCGCGATGTATTTGTCGTGTTCGGGATTCCATTCATCGTAGTCCACGCCGTTGAGGATGCCGGTCAAGTCGTTTCGTCTGGCTCGCAGAAGTCCTTCGAATCTCTCCCCGAACTCTGGCGTCTGAATCTCCTCGGCGTAACGCGGGCTTACCGTCGAGATCGCATCCGAGTAAACCAGTCCGGCTTTGAGCGCGCTCGCCACGTGGTAAAACTCGATGCCGCCCTCCGCTTGATAGATCGAAGCGGGCAGTCCGAACTTGGGCAAGAGTTCAGGACTGAACAACCCATGAAATGCGATGTTGTGAATGGTGAACAGCGTCCTGGTCCCATCGAACGCGCGGTCTCGGGCGTATACAGTCTTGAGATATGCGGCTGTGAGCCCGGTCATCCAGTCGTTCAGATGAATGATATCGAAATGCTCGCCGAGCCCTTTAGCCAGCTCGAGTACCGCGCGGCTGAAGAATGCGAAACGCTGTACATCATCGGTCTCCCCGTAAAGTTTCGCGCGAGAGAAATACTCCGGAGCGTCGATGAAGTAAACGGGCACTTCTCCCGAATGATCAACATAAACAGCCGTGGCCCGCTCCTCGAAGTTAAACGGCACTGCAAGCTCGCCAGGGACTCGGTCCTCGACGGCATCAATCTTCGGAACTTTGTAGCGCGGCATGACAACTCGCACTTTGTTGCCGAGTCGCGCCAGCGCCTTGGGGAGGGCCCCGGCCACATCGGCGAGCCCTCCGGTCTTTGCGTACGGAACAACCTCCGACGCCGCTAGTAGAATATTCAAAAGTGCGCTCCCATTGTCAGGAATCCGTCTCGCATCCAAATTCTAAACAGTAGCGGAGCGAAAAAGACCTTGTCAAGAAACCGAAAATGGCGCGGGCAGCAACGTCGATTCTGATAGGATTTGCTCGTCGAATCTCGGCGTGTTCACGAGCGCGACATTGGCGAAACTTAGACTGTTTCTTCATCCGCCGGACACTAACGCGGATCTGCTCTTGATCGAACAGGCCTTGAGAGGATAATCTTTTTGTCGAATCAGAAGACAAGTATCTGCCGCGACTGATCAAGATAAGGGTCAATATGCCAGGGAAGACATCGGCTCGTATAACTCGCCGCGAAGCTCTTGCATCGCTGGCTGCGCTCACAGCGACCGCCGTAATCAAACCGACATCAATCTTCAGCGCGGGAACCAGCAAAACCAGGTTCGCCGTGATTGGCGATTTCGGCACGGGCGGCGGCGACGAGTGCGGGGTTGCTGCTCGAATGTTGGAAGCGCACCAGAAGGCGGAGCTCGATTTCACGCTGACCGTCGGCGACAACATTTATCCAAATGGGAGCGGCCGCCACTTCGTCAAACACTTCGAGGAGCCGTTCGCCGGCTTGCTCAAGGAGCGGGTGAAGTTCTACGCGGTGCTTGGAAACCACGACGTCGAAGAGGGACGAAAGGACCAGTGCAACTATCCGCTGTTCAATATGGGTGGTTCTTGCTACTACTCGATGGGCCGCGGCAACGGGCTAGTGGATTTTTTCATGCTCGACTCGACTAACGTCGACAACACTCAGCTCAACTGGCTCGATAACTCACTACGCGAATCGCGCGCGATGTGGAAGATTATTGCACTGCATCATCCAATCTATTCGTCGGGCAAGAAACACGGATCAGATTTGAAACTGCGCAAAGCGGTCGAGCCGCTGCTGACTCATTATCGGGTCCAGGTCGTATTTGCTGGGCACGATCACGTCTACGAGCGGACCAAGCCTCAGCTGGGTGTTCAGCACTTCATCACCGGCGCTGGTGGCAAGACCCGTCGCGGCGACATCGATATGAAGAGCGAGTTTCGCGCGGCAAGCTTCGATCAGGACAACTCGTTTATGCTCATTGAAGTCGACGAAAGTGAAATGAGCTTCAAGTCCATCAGCGAGAAAGGTGATGTCGTCGACAGCGGTGTGATCAAACAGTCTTCTTAGAATCAGCTTGCTTTGGCGGCGCTGCCGGCGAGGTTGAGCACTTCGTCGCTGGTCACAAGATGCGCCCCATTATCCGCCATCTTCCGAAGCGCCTTCTCTCCATCATCGGGATCCACATTCACGGCTCTCATCGCGTCGATCACCGGATATACGTCGTAGCCATACTTGATCCCGTCCAATACAGTTTCAAGCACGCAGTAGTCAGTCGCGAGGCCAACGACATAGAGCTTGTTTACGCCGTGACGCTTCAACGCTTCGCCAAGTGATCGACCCTGTTCGTCCTTCCCCTCGAACTCCGAATAAGCGTCCTTATCGGGCGAGGATGCCTTGCGAAAGTAGTAGCTGATGGTGTCGGTGTTTAGGTCAGGACGGAGCTGAGCGCCTTGTGTTCCTTGTACACAATGCGGTGGCCACGGCCCTCCTTGCTGCTTGAACGAGATGTGATTGGCTGGGTGCCAATCTTGGGTCGAGATCACCAGCGGGAATTCCGAGATGAGCCGATTTACGATCGGGACAATCCGGTCCCCCTCGTTCACTGCCAATGCGCCGCCAGGACAGAAGTCGTTTTGGATGTCGACAAGAATTAACGCGCTGTCTTGGAATTTGGATTTCATTTCCATTGCCTCCTTGTTCTTATTCTAGCTAATCCGGCGGCATTCATGAACATGGGTCAAATCACGGACCACGGATGGCATGTTGCTTAACAGGTTTACACGGATCATCTCCATACAGTGATTATCAACCCCATCATCAGCAGGTAAATCAACTGATAGCCGGTGTCGATGCAAAAGACTGTCAGCCGTTTGCCCGAAGACACGTTGGCCATCAGCCCGAGAGGAAGTGCAAAGCCTCCCCAAGCAAGCAGTCCTAGTTCCAATCCCTGTCCCGGCTTATCCAGTGAGAGGTAGCCCACCAACCTCGCGATAGCCAGCGCAATCAACAATTGACACGCCACCGCAATCGCATAAGCCTTGTTCGCGCTCTTTTGCATTTCCTTGACTTTCTCTTCGGTGTAGCCGTGAGCGCTCACCCACTGCTTTGCGAACAGTAGCGGGGAATACCAAACGCCACCAAGCGCGAAAGCCAGGACGGCAGCTGCGACGACCGCAAGATAGTTGATGTGAACGTTAGGCATGGAGTTTCCTTTCGATCCGTGAGCTTCGTGCGTGCAGCCGAAAGCATAACTAAGACGTGGACAGATTCAAAGAAGACTCATTCGTTTATGCGTAAGGTAGTTCGATCAGGTCGGAATCGAATACGTCACTGTGGCGTGCGCAACCAGTTCACTATCGCCGTCTGAATACATTTTCACTTCGCCGACGGCCAGTCGCTTGCCAAGCTTTAACAATTTACATTCTCCGATCACGTCGCGCTGCCTTGGCTTGCGCAAGAAGTTGATGTTCAAATTCGTCGTCACCGCGAGAGCTACCGGCCCGATCATTCCAAGGAGCGCCACGTACATCGCCATGTCGGCAAGCGTCATCAGCGAGGCGCCGGAGATCGTGCCACCCGGTCTTAGATGTCGGTCGTGATAGCAAAGCCGAACTTGAGCGAAGTTCTCTTCAATCCGCTCGACCATCAGGGACCGATGTTCGGCGTAGGGAAAATGCGCCGTCAGGAATTGCTCGAGTTCTTCGACTGACATTCTGGGCATCGTTGTTGTTTTCTCGGTTTGGAGTTTAAGCTTTCGCTTGACCGCAGAGACGCGCGAGGCGAAGCTACAAGAATACACCATGATGCGACGCTACAAAGCAATGTGGTTTCTGGTGCTTGCGGTATGGATGCTGATTGGATTGTCCTACACGCTGAACTATTACTATTTCGCCGGGCATTATGTTGCGATCTTCCGCGAGCCGCCTACTCTCGGACAAATGCTAGTATGGGAGATCCCTTACTGGTTGCTTTGGGCAGGGCTCGCGCCGGTTGTATTCTTGTTCACGCGCCGCTTTCCGATCGATCGCGAGCGATGGTTCCGCAATTCGCTCCTGCACATAGTCGCCTGCGTTGCGTTGACGATTGCTCATCGCGCGATTTATTTGATCATAGGTTGGCTGCTGCACGTTGCGGCTTACAAGAACCTCAGCTCGATCCCGGACTTGTATTCATCGGACATTCTGTTCAATCTCCCAACCGGGTTCATGAGTTACGGGACGATCTTTTTGATCAGCTATGTGATTGACTATTACCGCCGCCATCAAGAAGAGGAGCTTAAGATCTCGCGGCTGAAAACCGAGCTTGCGGAGGCGCAGTTGCAAGTGACCGAAGCTCAGCTTCAGGCGCTGAAGATGCAGCTTCATCCGCACTTCTTGTTCAACACACTGAATTCAATTTCGGCGTTACTGGATGAGGACCCCGAAGCGGCCGATCAGATGCTCGCGCGGCTGGGTGATTTTCTGAGGCTCACCCTCGAAAACTCGGGCGCCCAGCAGGTGACGCTTCAAGAGGAGCTAGAGTTCCTGAGGTGTTATCTGGAAATCGAACGTGTTCGATTTCAGGATCGGCTGACGGTGAACATACAGATCGATCCGGATGCTTTGGAAGCGCAGGTCCCGAATCTTATTCTCCAGCCGATCGTGGAGAACGCGATCCGACACGGAATCGTTTCGCGAATCGCGCCCGGACAAATCGAAATCGAAGCGAGCTTGAGCGACAACATACTGCGGTTGAGAGTGAAAGACAACGGGCCCGGACTAGGTGCGGTCCAAGGCCGCGTGATTGTCAAAGAAGGTCTCGGATTGGCCAATACTCGATCGCGGCTTTCACAAATGTATGGAGCATCGCATCAGTTTGAAATGGTCGACGCCCCCGAAGGAGGTCTGCAAGTTACATTAACGATCCCCTACAGGATCTCGGACTCTGCTCGAGCGCAGCGACGTGCGGTGATCGTATGAGCTCAACTGAGAGAATCCGAACGGTGATCGTCGACGACGAGCCTCTTGCGCGACGTCGGATCAGGCGCATGCTCGCGCGCGATCCGAAAATTGAAGTTGTCTGCGATTGCGGCAACGGTAAAGACGCT
>DATFWM010000018.1:0-2231 GCA_035259295.1 Blastocatellia bacterium
CAATATCGGAAGGCGCGATCGATGGAGATCACGTCAAGGCAACTCTGGCCGACGTCGTCTCGGGCAAAGTGACTGGGCGAGAATCACCTTCGGATATAACGCTATTCAAGTCTTGCGGGCATGCGATTGAGGACTTGGTGACTGCGCGGCTCGCATATACGAAAGCAAGTGCGGCAGGAATAGGCGCCGAGGTGAGGTTGTAGACAGCCATGCAAGCTATCAAATCGACAGTCAATCCGAGCGACGAAACCTTCCAAGCTAACTACGCCGCGAACCTGTGCACCGTCGAAAGACTTAAGACAGAGCTTGCGCGCTCGACCAAAGGTGGCGGCGAGCAATACGTCAAACGTCATCTCGCGCGCGGACGCCTGCTTCCCCGCGAACGTATCGAGATGCTGCTCGACGAGGGATCTTACTTTCTGGAAATCGCGCCGCTCGCGGGGATCGGGATGGAGAACGAATTCGTCGGCGCAGGCGTCGTCGGAGGGATCGGGCTTGTCTCCGGGCGCGAGTGCTTGATCATCGCCAATGAAGCGACCGTTAAAGGCGGCGCCGTCAGCGAGATCGGTCAACTGAAGAATCGGCGCCTCTCGGACGTCAGCCGTGACAATCGCCTTCCGAGCATCTCGCTCGTAGAATCGGCGGGCGCTGATCTTCCGGTCCAGGCAAAGATTTTCGTTCCCGGAGGCCGCGGCTTTCGCGAGATCACACGCCGCTCGAAGATGCGCATTCCGAGCATCTCTGTCGTATTCGGCAATTCAACGGCCGGCGGCGCGTATCTGCCTGGGATGTCCGACTATGTCGTGATGGTCAAGAATCAAGCGCAGGTATTTCTGGGCGGGCCGCCGTTGGTGAAGATGGCCACCGGTGAAGTCGTCGACGAAGAATCGTTGGGGGGAGCCGAAATGCACTCGCGAATCTCAGGGCTTTCGGATTACCTCGCTGAAGATGAACTGGACGGCTTGCGTGTAGCGCGCGACATCGTGAGTCACTTCGCCGATCCTTTGCCGAAACCGAAACTTCGCGCAGTTGAAGAACCGCTCTATCCAGCAGATGAGTTGCTCGGAATCGCGTCGGCCGACGTGCGAGTGCCGTTTGAAGTTCGCGAGGTCCTCGCCCGCATCGTCGACGGCTCGAAGTTCGATGAGTTCAAAGCGAAGTACGGGACGACGCTGATCACAGGCTTCGCTTACATTCACGGTTACTCGGTCGGGATACTGGCGAACAACGGAGTGCTGATGTCCGAGTCGGCAGGCAAAGGCGCGCAGTTCATTCAGCTCTGCAATCAGCAAGATATTCCGCTCATCTTTTTGCAGAACATCACTGGTTTCATGGTTGGCCGAACGTATGAAGAGCAAGGAATCATTCGCAACGGCGCAAAGTTGATCAATGCGGTGTCGAATTCAACGGTGCCTGCGATCACGATAATGATCGGCAGCTCCTACGGCGCTGGCAACTATGCGATGTGTGGGCGAGCTTATGAGCCCCGCTTCTTGTTCACGTGGCCGAATCATCGCATCGCCGTGATGGGCCCGCAGCAGCTTTCGGGAGTGATGGACATAATCAAACGCGACGCGTTGACCAAGCAGGGTCTGCCGATTGACGAAGAAAAGCTGACCGCCTCGAAACTAGCTTTGGAAGCCCAAATCGAGGCGGAGTCCGATCCTTACTTCGCGACGGCGAGGCTTTGGGACGATGGGATCATCGACCCGCGCGACACCCGAACGGTGCTGGCCATTTCGCTGTCAGCGGTTTACAACCGACCGGTCGAGGGAACGATGGAATGGGGCGTGTTCAGGCATTAATCGTTCCTAAAAGCGAGCGAAGTGGCGAAGGATTAATCGCTCACGAACGGAGACCAGACTATACAACCTGCCGGGCTTGAACTGGTTCCAGCGTTGTATGGCCGCAACTCCTCAATACTCACGAGTCAATTCTATCGAATACCGAGAACACCCACGGCCCGCTTTCGGTTCATTACGCCCGACTTTAGTATTTCGACTTCCTGCACCAGCCGGTCCTGTAAACGATCACGTTCGACCTCGAGATCGTACGTCGCCTGCAGATTGAGCCAGAATCGTTCCGAGGTGCCAAAGAACCGAGCCAGGCGCAAAGCCGTGTCTGCCGTAATAGACCTCGCCCCAAGCACAATCTCATTGATGCGCCGCGCGGGAACACTCAGCCCCTTCGCCAAACGATATTGTGAAAGTCCGAGCGGCTTGAGAAACTCT
>DATFWM010000019.1:0-7109 GCA_035259295.1 Blastocatellia bacterium
GAAATCGCGCCGCCGCGTCAAATCAACCGTTATGCGGCTTAACCATCGCAGGTGAGATGTATGAAGAACAAACTGCTGCTGATTTCTGTATTATGCTTTGCCCTACTTCTATCTTATTCTTCAAGAGCCCAACAACTCAACCGTGACGCCATTGTTGAAGCCCTCGAAAAAGAAGGCTGTGTTACGCTCACACAGAACAAAGTCAAAATCTGCAAGTACGACTATTCGGCTAATGGCAAGAATGTCGAAGCGATCACTATTCGCCCGCTCCCAGATGGTAAGTATCCCGGCATCATGTTGATTCCCGGTTTCGGCGGAACGGCAAAGACTTTTATCACGCTCGGCACGTTCTTTGCGCAACAGGGCTTCGCCTGTTTGTCTGTCACTGAACCGGGCTATGGGAAATCTCAAGGCAAGCCCAGTTTTATGGGACCTGATGACATCGAGGCTTTTGCTATCGGCTTTAAGAAATTCAAACACGAACCCTTTGTTGATGCTAATCGAATGGGCGTATTCGGCTATTCACGTGGCGGGATGGCAGCCTCGCTGTTGACGGTTAAACTTGGCAAGGAGGTCAAAGCCGCGGTCTTAGCAGCCGGGATTTATGATTTCAAGCGGGCCTATGACGAGACTGGCTTTGACGGGATTCGGGAAAACATGCGAGCCGAGACCGGGATGACTGAACAGGCGATCAAGGAGCGTTCTTCAATTCTCCAAATGACAAGGCTAAAAGCCACGGTACTGATCATCCACGGTGAAAACGATAAGAACGCGCCGACGAATCAGGCGCTGCTTTTGCGTGATCGCCTGACGGAACTCAAGAAGGATTATGAGATTAAGATACTGCCGGATCATAAGCACGGACAGTTGAAGGGGGACTTCATATCGCCGGTGATGGATTTTCTAAGTCGAAGGCTTAAGGGAGTTCCCTTTGGCTTAAAAGTACGCTGATAGGGAGGGTAGTAAGATAAGAGGAGCAAAAGGAATAAGAAAGTGTCGACAGCGCCGCATAACACCCCCGTTGAAACCGAAGCCGCTTCCACAGGCGAGGTGACTAATACCGAACGACGCGGCCCGGTTAACATGCCGTTAGGCGCACGCAATCGAGGCAAAGCGGAAGGGGAGAACACCCTAATGAGTCAGACACTTCTGTTATTAACAATCATGGTCATAGTTGGTGGGTTACCGGCCGCGGGGCAACAGCCAACAGTCAAGCGTTTGGACGGCAGCACGATCACGTCAGCGGAAATCGATAGAACGGTTACACGCCTGATGCGTGCGGCAAATGTGACGGGCGTGGGTGTTGCGATTTTCAATAACAGGAAGGTCGCCTACCTGAAGACTTATGGAGTCCGCGACAAAGAGAAGAATCTGCTGCTGACTGAAGATTCGGTTATGGCTGCGGCCTCTTTGACCAAAGTGGCGTTTGCCTACATGGTGATGCAACTGGTCGAGAAAAGGGTCCTGGACCTCGACAAGCCTGTGTACCAGTATCTGCCAAAACCTCTGCCGGAATACCCAGGCTACAAGGATCTGGCCGATGCCCCGCGTTATAAACAAATCACCGCAAGAATGCTGCTCAGCCATACCAGTGGATTTCCCAACTTGCGACAGGTCAACAAAGATCAAAAACTGAATATCAATTTTGAGCCGGGATCGCGATATGCGTATTCAGGTGAAGGAATACAACTCCTGCAACTGGTGGTCGAAACCGTCACGAAAAAATCGGTGCAAGAACTGATGCGGGATCATGTCTTTCAGCCTCTTGGAATGACTCGCAGCAGTCTGGTATGGGAAAGCCGGTTTGAAGATAATTTGGCCTTTCCATACAACGAGGATGGGCGTTCCCTCGGGCCGCCAGAGCAGCGAGCCCCAGCCACCGCTGCGGGGTCCATGCTGACGACTTTGCGCGATTTCACAAGCTTTATGCAGGCCGTGATAAGCAGTCGTAGCTTGCGGAGAGAGATCAGAGACCTGATGCTCAGCCCGCAGATTCAAATCTTATCGAAGCGCCAGTTTCCGACGCTTGCAACAGAAACCACGGAGGAGAACAAACCGATCCGCCTCAGCTACGGACTTGGGTGGGGCCTCTACTGGACTCCGTATGGTAAGGCATTTTTCAAAGAAGGCCACAGCGAGGGTTGGCGGAACTATACGGTTTGCTTCGACGACCAGAAGACGGGCATCGTCATTATGACCAACAGCTCGAACGGCGAAGGCATTTATAAGGAACTCTTGGAGACTCTGCTCAAGAACACTTTCACGCCCATCGAGTGGGAAGGTTTTATCCCTTACGACAAACTGCCTCCGCGCAAGCCCCCGAAGGAGCACAAGGAGGTCGCCATTGATCCCAAGTTGTTAGACCGGTATGTCGGCCGATATACGATACCGCCTAACATTCTGACGATTACGAGGGTTGGCAATCACCTCTTTGTACAACAAGACGAGGACCCGACGAAGATCGAAATATTTCCAGAGAGTGATCAGGACTTCTTCGCCAAGGTCATGGACATTTGGATGACCTTCGAAACCGACAGCCAAGGCCGGGCGACCGCGCTGATCGTACACACGGGTGGTATGAACTTAAGAGCAAAGCGGGTGGAGTAAGATCGTAGGCACACGCGACCGAAGTAAAATAGAAGAAACGAGCAATGAGGCACAATAAAAGAGAGGCAGCCTACGACAGAGATAAAAAGACAGTCTGCTCGTTACCTCGCAAAGAACTCAGTGGCGAAACAAGTAAAGAAAGACAAGGCGCCCGGTTCCTTTGAGTGGCGCCTGGCACCGGTTCCAGCGGAGTCGGCCCCACGAATGTTTTCGACTATCAACGATCTCAGGGGCCGACCCGCTGAACCCCGCCGTTAGATGCCTTGAGGACCTGATGACTGTATCGGTGGCAGGGACGATCGATTTCATCGCGCACGATCCGGCTCACGATGAGGCGTTGCTGGTGATGGTCGAAGATCGCGGGTGGGGCGACGCGGGCACGCTGCTTCCCGATCTGGAGGCTAAGCTCAATGTTTATCTCGACTACGTGACGAGCGGTCAGCTTCAAGCAGCTTATCCTGACCTAGTCGATAAGCCTATTCACTTTCAGTTGCGCTCTCTCGAGCGACCAGGCAAGCGCGAGCTTGAGTATCTTCGCGTCGTCGCGACGCAGGACCTAAGCCCGAGGGGAATACGGTTGTCGTTCAAAGTTATCGGTGAGACTTTGGAGAATGCTGTTAATGCGTAAACGTCGTCCGGCAGGCGGGGGCTTACTCGCAGTCGGCGCCACTTGGCATTCGACACGGCATCTAACAACCGGCTGAAGCTGGCGGCGCGCGGGAGGTCGGCGGCGGACTCGGTGCTGCATTCGCGCGCCACAGCTTAGCCGGGGCGTTATGCGCTCCGCTCATGGCGAGTCCGAGTTAATGATGGCGATGCGCTCCGACCGCCGGGGACGGAAGACAGTCGGTTCAGCTTCTCACGAGCGTCCCGGTTAAGGAATGGTCGACAATGCGTGGTTCTTGCGCTGATTGATGATCGCGATGACAATCAGCATAACGAGCGCGCCGCTCGAGTCGAGCAGCGAATCGAGAATCGATGCGCCGCGAGTTCGTGTGAAACTCTGGTGTAACTCATCCAACAACGCCCAAGCCATTGCCGCGATGAACGAGTACGCCGCCCATCTGAATCTCCAGCGCACAGGGTCGCCGCTCCTAAATGCCCTGAAAAGCAACGCGCCTAGTATCGCGTACTCGACAAAGTGCGCCGATTTTCGGACGACGTAATTGAAAGCCGCCATCGCATGCTTGCTTCCGTGAGGCGAGAACAATAAGAAGGCCTTTTCGATTACGCTGCGAGTGTTTTCGGCCGAGAATACGTCGGTCGAGAAGTAATACATAAGCGCAAACATCATCCCGACCGGCATCCAATACCAGATCAAGCGAGTGGCAATTGAAGGCCGCGTCACTCTTATGCTCTCATCCATCCCGATTTCATCATAACAGAAAAGAGGTGCTATAGAAGAAAAAAGGCAAGAGTAAGGAGTCTCTCGCTCTCGCCTTTTCGATTCTTCCGTTCGTTAGTCTCATTGTCTAACCGGACCCTTCAAGCGCCCGGGCGCCCGACACGACTTCGATGATCTCGCGCGTGATTGAAGCTTGGCGCACGCGATTCATATTCAAAGTGAGACTCTCGATCACCTCGCCGGCGTTCTTTGAAGCCGAATCCATCGCGGTCATTCGCGCGCCGTGCTCACTGGCAACCGATTCCAATAGCGCGTAGAAGACTTGCGTCTCGACGTAGCGCGGCAGAAGAGTTCCGAATATCTGGGCGGGCGGCTGCTCGTAAATGTAATCGAGCAGGACCTCACCTTCCGGGGTGCGCCTTGGTTCGGCCGGCGTCCCGCTCAATGCTTCTGCGCTGATCGGTAACAGTTGATTCACAGTTACACGCTGCGACAGCACCGACTTGAATTCGTTGTAGATCAGAAAGACCTTGTCGATCGTCGAGCCTTCCGCCGTGTATACCCCCATCAGGTCGCGTGCAATGGCCGCAGCGTCTTCGTGATCTACTGTGCGGGCGGTTACATTCACATATTCGCGCAGGATTTTGTTTGGCCGGCGGCGAAAGAAGTCGCGACCTTTGCGGCCGATGGTTACCAGCTCGACGGTCTTGCCCGAGTGCTCGCGGATAAATTGCTGCGCGGCTTTGTTCAGGTTGGTGTTGAACCCTCCGCACAAGCCCTTGTCGGCGGTCACGAGCGCAACAACCAGATGCTGGTCGCCGCGCTGATCGAGAAGCGGGTGATGAAAATCGCCGGCGCGCGACGCCAAGCGCCCAAGCGCGCGATTCATCGTGTTCGCATAGGGTCTCGCGGCGACCACCCGCTCTTGCGCGCGGCGAAGCTTTGCCGCGGCCACCATTTTCATGGCGCGGGTGATCTTCTGCATGTTGCGCACCGAGCGAACCCGCCGGCGAAGGTCTTGAAGATTCGGCATAGTCTAGTCTTGCTTGTAAGGGCGGCCCTCTGCGGCCGCCCTTCGATCGTGCCGCACGGTGAGGGGCGGCCACAGAGGGCCGCCCCTACAAGCTAGTCTGCGGCCTGAGCGCTGGCAGCTTCTGAAGTAAATCGCTCCTTGAATTCGGTCACCGCCGCGCGCGCCTCAGCTTCAATCTCGTCATCCAGTTTTTTGCGCTCGCGAATCCTTTCAAGGAGACTCGCGTGCGTGTTCTCCACAAACGACAGCAAGCCCTGCTCGAACTTTTTCAGGTCGCTAACCGCGAGGTCATCGACCAGGCCCTTGGTAGCGGTCCAGATAATCAACACCTGCTGTTCGATGGGTATGGGCGAATACTGAGGCTGCTTGAGTATCTCAGTCAGCCGCTGCCCGCGATTGAGTTGCGCTTGCGTCGCTTTGTCGAGGTCCGAACCGAACTGGGCGAACGCTGCGAGGTCGCGATACTGCGCGAGCTCCAGGCGGAGTGTTCCGGCGACCTGTTTCATCGCTTTGGTTTGAGCCGACCCGCCGACGCGACTCACCGAGTTGCCGACGTCGATGGCGGGACGCACGCCGGAGTGAAACAGATCCGTTTCGAGAAATATCTGACCGTCGGTTATTGAGATCACGTTAGTGGGAATGTATGCCGAGATGTCGCCGGCTTGGGTTTCGATTACCGGCAACGCGGTAAGACTCCCGCCTTCAAGCTGATCCGAAAGCTTGGCAGCTCGCTCCAGCAAGCGCGAATGAAGATAAAACACATCGCCCGGATACGCTTCGCGTCCGGGCGGGCGCTTCAACAAAAGCGAGATGGATCGATATGCCCACGCGTGCTTGGAAAGATCGTCGTAAACGCACAACACGTGCTTGCCGCGGTCGCGGAAGTATTCCCCCATCGCGCATCCCGCGTAAGGCGCTATGTACTGCATTGCAGCCGGACTAGAAGCTGACGCGTCGACGATGGTTGTGTAAGACATCGCGTCGTAATCTTCGAGCGTTTTCTTTACCTGCGCGACGGTAGATTCTTTCTGGCCGACGGCGACGTAGATGCAGATCAGATCCTTGCCTTTCGAGTTTATGATCGCGTCGATTGCGATTGCGGTCTTGCCGGTCTGTCGATCTCCGATAATCAGCTCGCGCTGGCCGCGCCCGATTGGCACCATCGAGTCGATAGCTTTCAAACCGGTCAGCATCGGTTCGCGAACCGGTTGGCGATCCATCACACCAGGGGCGATACGCTCGAGCGGGTTGAACTTGTCGCCTGTATCGATCGGCCCGCGCCCGTCAAGCGGACGGCCAAGCGGATCGACCACTCGTCCGATCATCTCCTCGCCGACCGGTACTGACATGATCCGCTTTGTGCGGCGGACCTCGTCGCCCTCTTTGATGTTTTCATAAGCGCCGAACAACACCGCGCCGACTTTGTCTTCTTCGAGGTTGAGCGCGATGCCGGCGACCTCGTGTGGCAGATCGAGCAGCTCGCCGGCCATCACGCGTTCCAATCCGTAGATCTCAGCGATGCCGTCGCCGGTCTGAATAACTGTGCCGACTTCGGTCACCTCGACGCTCGTATCGTAACCCTCGATCTGTTGGCGTATGATCTTGCTTATCTCTTCGGCTTTGATTGATTCCATCGATGTCTCCTGATGAGGACGTAGAGGATCTTGAGGACACAAGGTGGCCTAAGGGCTTTCGCCTTGCTTCAGTCGCTGTTTGATTTCCAGAAGTTGCGTGCGGACTGAGCCGTCGTAAACAATCGAACCCACCCTGGTCACAACGCCGCCCACCAGCGACGGATCCGTTTTGAATTTGAATTCGACCTTCTTGCCCGTCTTTTTCTCGAGAGTTCGGCCGAGCTTCTGCCGCTCGGCCGAACCAACTTCAGCAGCGGTTATCACTTCCGCTATGATAAGACCTCTGCGCTTATTCATCTCACGCTGAAACTGCTTGTACACTTCGGGCAGGTGATGCAACCGATGGTGACGCAGCATCGTTCGCAACAGGTTGACCATCATCGCCTCCGCGCGCAACCCACCTGACTCGGACTGCTTTATGGTAGTAGTCTTGTGTTCAGGCAGCACGCGATCAATCAATGCATCGAGCACGCGCCTCTTGTCGGCCAGC
>DATFWM010000020.1:0-8321 GCA_035259295.1 Blastocatellia bacterium
GAGCCTTCCCCGGCCGCGCGTCAGTAATGGGAACGAGCGTGATGTTCGAGCCCAGCACAAAGGAGCCATAGAACGAAGTAATGGCATCGAAGTTGTTCACGTACCGTCCGAAGACACGCCAGGAGTTGGTTGGATTCCAATCGATCCGAACCATGTCTTCTCGCCGCGGGTACGAGTCGGAAACTTGCGACGTGAAGTTGTAACCTGACTTGTAGTGTTCGAGGCTCTCTGCATTCGGGCCGGGATAGAGATTGAGAACGGCCAGACCGGGACCGAATAACCGATTCTTCGGGATGCGCCCCAGCACCCCGCCATCCTTGAAGCAGCCGCGCGTGTCGCTGGCACTGCACGGAAGCCCCGTCGTGTAATCACGAATGTACGGGAACGGGTTGCCGCTGTTGTCGAGCGTCTGAGAAAAGTCGCCCTGTCGTTCCAGCGCGGTTGGCACGCGTACTCTTCTCTCGGCTTGAGGGCGAAGTTGCCGTTGATACTCTTGGCTCCAGAAAAAGAACAGTTTCTCCTTCTTGGTGTTAAACACCTTCGGCACGTAAACCGGCCCGCCGATGGTGTACCCAAAGTTATTGAAGCGGAAAAAATTGCGCTGAAGCCCGTCGCGGTTGTTGCGCCAGTTGTTCGCGTTCAACCCTTCGTGCCGGTGAAAGAGATAGCCGGACCCGTGGAACTCGCGACCGCCGCTTCTGGTAACCACGCTGATTTGCGCACCCGAAGAGCGGCCGTACTCCGCCTGATAGTCAGCAGTGAGGATCTTGAATTCAGACACCGCGTCTATGCTGACCGTCGCGAGTTGGTCACCGTTATTGCCGGTATCCACATTACCGACGCCGTCGAGCGTCAGGTTGTTTTGATTACCTCGCGCGCCGTTGACAAATATGTTGGCCAGCCCGGCGTGACCGGCAACCGCATAGCTGTTCGTATTAACGATGCCGGTAGCCAGGCCGGTCAGTGCGAGGTAGCTGCGCCCGTTGATGGCGATGTTGTCGAGTTGCTTGCCTCTGATTGCCGCTCCTCGCTCGGCGCTTTCGGTCTGCAGCTCAACGGCGCCAGCCGTCACGGTAACCATCTCGCTCACCGCGCCCACCTCCAGCGCGATGGTGCCGGCCGATATCTTGTCGTTGGCGTTGAGAACAATGCTCTTCTCGTAGGGCTTGAAGCCAGTCGCCTCCACGCGCAATCTATATTGGTCAGGGTCGAGTTGGGGGAAGACAAAGCGCCCGTCCTCCTCGGTGTTGGCGGTAGAGACTTCGCCTCGACTCGCGCTGGTCACCTTTACTTTGGCGCCCGAGACCGCAGCGCCGTGCGCGTCGGTGATAATCCCGGAAAGGGATCCACTCGTCGTTTGAGCCGCCACTGGACTTAAAATAACCAGCAGAAGAAAGACAAGAAGAGTTGGATTTACCACAAAGCTTCTACTGTTCATCGTTTGCCTCCTAAGCGCTGTGCGTTTAGCTGATTTCAAAGAGAGAGCATGCGCCGCTCTCATCAATAACTCTCGGTGGGCACCTGAATAGAGCGAACATCCTTCTTCTGGTTGTCGCACTATGTGAAAAAGAGCGAGCGGCGGCTCCTTGCTTTCCGAATAGACTCTCGGCAGAGCTGAATAACCGCTCAGGTAGGCTGGCTGAAGAAGTTCAGGCAGACTGCATAACAACAGATTCCGAAGATTCGCCTGAATATCTCCGGCTGCCTATCTAACGCTCTTAAAAATCTTCTTATGAGTTCTGAGCTGAACTATGTGCGAATCGCGCCAATCATACGACTGAGCCGCAGGGGAGTCAATAGCTTGAGTGCGATTCGGGCTTGTCAAGCCCCGTTGCCGTTGCGCGGCCCACTCCGCAGCTACTTGAAGCGAAGCAAGGTGAACCAGGCCGGCATAGCGTGCAGGTGATCAACGTGGTCGGGCGCGGAGTTTCCAGCATAACCGCGAATGTGAAAGCGACCGGCATCGACAGCGCTGAGCTGCTGCATCCCTATCGGACCCTGACGCAGCTCGGCTCGGCGCCTTAAGTTCAATTGCGCCAGCAAATAGTCTGCGCATTCGGTCGTGCTCGCATAGGTGCCGGGAAAAATCTCCGAATGCGTGAACACGAAATTCTTTCTGCCCGCGACCGCCTCGCGGGCGAGCTTCACAAACACTTCGAGCGCCGACGAATCGAGCGCGCCGCCGTCGGCAAGCACCTTCCCTTCGGGTATGTAGCTGGTGTGCATACCATCAAGCAGCAGCACGTTATTCACCAGTGCGAAATTTTCGGGACGTTTAAGGATCTCACCCACTGCGCCGTAGCCCGCAGAAAAAGCAGTGAGCGTGATCGAAGACCAGCCTCGCTTCAGATTCAACTCCCGGCTCGCTTCATCAACCAAAGCGCGAAACAGTTCAGCTTGCTCGAAATGTCGGCGATAAGCGCTCGATCCCGTGCCTAGGTGAACTGTAATCAGGGCCGCGCTAGAAAGGCTCAGCGCGGCATGTTTTTCGATCAACCACGGCGCGCCGTGAAAGTGAATCAGCAAAGGCGCCGGCCCGTTCGGATTGAAATGCGGGCTGACGAACAGCCGCGCGCCTTTAAGCGATTTCAACTCCACGCGGCGGCCCGCAACTTCGGTCTGCGCAACGCGCCGATGCGGCCGAGTATGATCGACCATCGGCGAAGGATTTTGCGCGGAAGGCTGTTGCGAAGGGATTAGAAGGGTAGTTAGCAACAGCCATCCAGACAGAGACAAGCAGCGAACCTTCACGTTACGCTCACTGAGACAGCCCGACCCGTCGCACCAAGTCAGCGAATCGCGGGTCGGAGCGAAGGTTGTCCAGCAACGGGTCTATTTTCAGGTTGATCAAGTCGTTGGCGCGGTCCTGGTAACTCCGTTCGAGCCATTGAAACGCTTGATCCCTCTCGCCAAGTCCCGTATAGAGAACTGCGAAACCGTATGCCGCGGTGTAGCGCTGCTTTGACGCTTCCTTCAATTGATCAAGCGCTTTCAACGCTTCATCTCTCTTTCCCGAAACCGCATACGCGTGTCCGAGAAGTGCCAGCACCCACGGGTCATCATCCAATTGTCTCGCCCTTTGGTACTCGGCCAGAGCTTCCGGTAGTAAGCCTTTCAGTTCATAAGCTAACCCTAACTGCCAATGAGCGTAGTAGAAGCTTTGATCCATCTCGATGGTCTTGCGCAATTGCTCGATGGCTTTGTCATACTGACGAGCCCAAGTGTAGACCTCTCCTAAATCAGCATTGATAATCAACGAGAGCGGGTCAAGCTCTTGCGCCCGTCTCAATTCGGCGATGCCCTCATCAAACCGCCCCGCGACTGCCAAGTCTTCGCCATACCAATGGTGCGCAGTCGGATAGTTCGGATTTAATTCAATGGCGCGTTGATATTCGCTAAATGATTCGGCGAAGTTCCGATCATAGCTGTAGAGAACATCAGCCAAAGACGTATGCGCTTCAGCGAGAGTGTCATCAATCTGTAGCGCCTTCCGAGCCACAGCCTTTGCTTTCGGGAAATACTCTTGTGGTGCGCCGGCGGAATAACCGGGAATCAGAGTATAAGCATCGGCGATGCCGGCGTAAGCGAGAGCGTAGTTCGGATCCTTCTCAATCGCCAGGCTGAAATATTCGACTGATTTCTTGATGGACTCGCCCGTGCGCTTGTTCCAGTAGAAGCGACCCTTCAGATAAAGCTGGTAAGCTTCGGGATTCTCTGTTGCGCTCTTGCTCGCGCGGTTTTGCTCCGCTCCGGAAATCTTGGGGCGCAAATTGCTCGTGATCTCCCGAGCGATTTCCCGCTGCACCGATAACAGGTCTGCCATCCTTCGTTCGTAACGGTCACCCCAGAGTTGCTTGTTGTCGCGCAGATCAACCAATTCTGCGCTGACTATCACCTCTTCTCCGCGTTGAAACAAGCGACCGGTGAGCAAGGCTCTCACGCCCAGTTCTTTCCCGGCTGCCAGCGGATCGGCCTGTTTGTCTTTGTACCGAAAGACGGAGCTTCGCGCGATCACCTTCAGGTTGGGAAGCTGCGTCAGGCTGTTGATGATGCTTTCGGTAAGCCCGTCCGAAACCCAATCAATGCCCGGATCATTATTCTGATTCGCGAACGGCAACACGGCGATCGATTCAATCGCAACCTCGGTGTTGCGCGCATGCAAATAGCGAATAAGCCCAATCGCGCCGATGACGAGAACCATCGCAACAATAATCGCGGCGGCCTTGTGCGCTCTGATTCCTGAGATAATGTACTCGGCGCTCGAGACTGTCGCCGGGGCGCCAACTGGAACAGTTGCAGCGACGCCGCCCGAAACAGTTGCTTGGACGGTTTGACCGCTGCTCGTTGAGGTCCCTTCGCGAAACTGCGGCGGTATAGTGCGGTCGATTTCAGCTTCGACTTCGATCCTGCGCTTTAGGTTTCGAAAGTCGATGAGCATGTCCTTTGAGGTCTGGTACCGCTCCTCACGATCTTTTGTGAGCGCCTTGGTAACGATGCGCTCAAGTTCCCCAGGTACCTCTCGCGCGTAGCGAGTCAGCGGCGCAGGCTCGCGTTGAAGAATTAGAGAAATCGTTTCGGTCGGAGTCTCACCCGCGAACGGCGAGTGTCCGGTGACCATTTCGTAGAGCACGGCTCCAAGACTCCACAAGTCCGTGCGCGCGTCGACAGTCGTTCCCTTCGCTTGTTCCGGCGACATGTAGTTGGCAGTGCCCATAACCGTGCCGGCGCCGGTGTTGACCATGGCCTTAGTCAGGGCCTCAGTATCGCCCGAAGATGCTTGAGACTCGGTCAGCTTGGCGAGACCAAAATCGAGCAGCTTAATGTAACCGTCGCGGCGGACCATGATATTTTCAGGCTTGATATCGCGGTGAATGATCCCTGCCGCATGGGCGGAGGCCAGCGCGCCGGCAGCTTGAATCGAGAACTCAAGAATGTCTGTGAGCTTCATGCCCGCACTAATTCGATCACGCAGCGTCTCACCATCGATGAACTCGGTGGCAATGAAACGTGAGGCTCCAATCGTGCCTATCTCGTAGATGGTGAGGATGTGCGGATGATTCAAGGCTGAAGCTGCCTTTGCTTCCTGGATGAAGCGCTGCAATCGCTGCTGATCCGAAGCTAGAGCTTCCGGCAGAATCTTAATTGCGACTGTTCGATCCAGTTCGGTATCAACCGCTAGATACACCTCACCCATCCCACCCTCGCCAAGTTTCGAGCGGATTTCGTAGCGACCGAGTCGTGTGTCGGCGGTAATCGACATTCCTAACCGTCTGTTCAATCCCGATTTAAGTACGCTGAAAGGAGGCGCGCTAATTTTAGCCGCGTTAGTCTATCCGCGCTAGCGGACTAAGGGAAAGCAAAGGTGAGGCGCTTGTCGGTACCGACCGTCCCGCTCCCAATGAACAAGGTGATGCGGAAGAAGTCTCGCGAAGAACGTTGACTCGCTTACGTCACTTGCGGAGAATCGGAGAACTGACGCTAATGACTGAAGCACAATGGCGTCAGATATGATGGCAGCAACGAGGTCCTCGACTCAGCCTCGAGCGACACGCATAGTCCCGCGTCTCGGCAGCAGTGGTGGATGTACTTTGGATAGAGCTATGACGTCTGACCTTCATCCTTCGCCACCTGATACTTTGCCGCCTGAGATCGGCGATCCCTCTGCCTGGTATGGTCCGGAGCTCGCGAGACGCGCCGATTGGATAGAGCGCCTTTCACAACCCGAGATTGCTGAAGTGGAAGGCGCGATGAGGGAAGTGGGTAAATCCTCCCTCGACCTGACGACGATCCGTAGTGACGACTTCCCGCTTCCTACGCTTGGACCGCACCTTCACCATCTACTGGACGATGTGCTCAACGGACGCGGCTTCGCGCTGATTCGCGCGCTTCCGGTAGAGCGTTGGACGAAACGCGAAGCGGCCATTGCGTTTCTCGGGATTGGGGTTCACCTCGGTCGGCTGAGGATGCAAAACGCCGCGGGGCACTTGCTTGGGCACGTTATGGACCTTGGGCGCACCAGCCAAAATCCCAAGGCGCGAATCTACCAGACTCGGGAACGCCAAACTTTCCACACCGACTCCTGTGACGTTGTGGGCCTGTTGTGTCTGCAGGCCGCTAAATCCGGCGGCTTATCGAGCCTGGTATCATCCACGACGATTTTCAATGAAATCCGCCGACGACGACCGGACTTACTCAGAGTTTTACTCGATCCGATTGAGACTGATCGGCGGGGTGAAGTCCCCGAAGGCGCCAAACCCTATTTTTCCATTCCGGTCTTCAACTGGTGCCGAGATTTGCTTTCGGCGATTTATCAGCGGCAATACATCGAGTCCGCGCGCCGCTTCTCCGATGTCAGGCCGCTCAGCCCTCCTCAGATCCAGGCGCTGGATCTGCTGGACGAACTCGCGAATGACCCTGCGCTGAACTTGTCGATGGAGCTTCAACCCGGCGATATTCAATTTGTGCACAATCACACCATTTTGCACGATCGAACCGCGTTCGAGGATTTCCCCGAGGCTGAACGCAAGCGACACCTGCTGCGACTGTGGATCGCCCCGCCGGGCGCGCGTCCCCTGCCGGAAGTTTACGCGGAGCGGTTCGGTTCGGTTACGCCAGGAGATCGAGGAGGCATCACTGTAAAAGGATCGAAGGCCACGATACTGTTTAATGTTACGCCTGAAGCTGCCGCATTGTGACATTACAAAGGCGGATATGAGTGATTATTTTCCGCTCGAGTAAGCCGAGCCCCGAGGCGCTTTTCGGCGCAACCTTGAGGGACAACACGCAAGCTGCAAGCGCACGCCTCCGCTTCCAATGAACAAAACCGATGAAGGCCTAAGTCGAGCAATTAGAAAGTGGGATCTGGTAGCCCTTCTGGTAAACGTTACAGTGGGCGCCGGCATTTTTCGGCTCCCATCGGATGTGCAGGGGCTGGTCGGGAACTACAGTCTGGCTGCCTTCGTCGTGTGCGCGGTAATCGTTGGGCTTATCGCGCTATGCTTTGCCGAAGTGGGCAGCCGCTTCAGCGGCACGGGTGGCCCGTATCTCTATGCCACAGAGACGTTCGGCCCAGCACTCGGCTTCACGGTTGGTTGGTTGATGTGGTTGACCAGGCTGGCGGGTTTCGCGACACTCGCACAGGTATTCGTCGCATACCTCGGCTACTTTTGGCCACCAGTCGAGTCAGGGCTGCCCCGAGTTGCAATTACCACCGCGCTCGTGGTCGTTCTCACCGTCATTAACATAGTAGGCGTCCGAGAATCGGCACGCGTCGGCGATATCTTCACCGTCAGTAAGCTGCTCCCGTTGGTTATGTTTGTTGCTGTGGGATTGTTCTATGTCAGCCCGGCACGTTTCGCGCTTCCGGCAAGGCCAAGCGTGGGAGCGCTCTCAGGCGCCGTGTTCATGCTGGTCTATGTGTTCTCTGGGTTTGAAGCGGTGTTGGTAAACACCGGCGAGATCCGACAACCACAACGAGTCATACCCTTTGCCCTGGCAGTGGCTCTGAGCGCTTCAGTTGTGCTGTTCTTGTTGATTCAAGTTGTATGCATCGGCACGTTGGCTGAACTGGGGAGATCGGAACGGCCACTTGCTGACGCCAGCCAGAGTTTTCTAGGCGCTATAGGTCCTGCGATCATCTCGGCTGCCGCGCTTGTCGGAATCCTTGGAACGTTGAATGTGGTAATGCTGGCCTTCACCCGGTTGCCATTCGCAATGGCAGTACAGGGGCAACTTCCTGTCTTGCTGGCTCGGGTCAATCGGCAATTTCGCACACCCCACGTGTCCATCCTGCTTTCTGCGGTCGCTGTTCTGTTACTCGCGGTGCAAGGCACGTTCATTTATGCGCTGAGATTCAGCCTGATCACTAGAGTAATCGTCTACGTCATCACCTGCGCTGCGTTGCCGGTTCTGAGGCGGCGCGGCAAGATGGCCGCGACGGCTCGGACTCGCGCGGAGGTGCTACCGGCTTTTGAGGCGCCAGCAGGGATGTTCATCTCGATTGCGTGCGTAATTCTGTGTCTTTGGCTATTGTCGAACAGCGGCTGGCGCGAGGCGCGAGACGTAGCAATAGCGGTAACCATCGGCTTAGCCTTCTACGCAGCCACGCGAATCAATCAAAGAAGCGCCTAGCCTTGAGGATCTTCGGTGCACCGTTCGGCTGAAGTTGCGTGCCTCAGGCCAGCAGCGATCGTCACAGTGCGCAAGTCCCCGTTCGCCGAGTAACAAGCTGCTGAATTCTCAGTCGATTCACCAAGTCAACAAACGGCTGATCGGAACGCAACGAATCGAATATTGGCTCGACTTTCAGCCCTCATCGAGCT
>DATFWM010000021.1:0-7836 GCA_035259295.1 Blastocatellia bacterium
TCCCAGATTCCTAAACACGCTCTCACGTTACAATCAGGTAATCAAGCAGAAGAACCGTTTGCTTGGCGAAGCGAGCAACGGCGACGCAAGCCGGTTCATCGGCGAGATTGGGGCGTGGAACGAACAACTTGTCGAGCTTGGTTCTTCGATTCACAACGAGCGCACAAACTACGTTGATCGTTTGAACCTCGTGCTGGAACAGAACGATCACGGTCGCTCGATTTTTGGCGCCGAGCGAATCAACGCGCGATACCGTTCGCAACTCGAAGGTAAAGGTGATTTAAACCGCTATGCCGATCTTTTTCGCGAGCGACTGGCCGTCAGAATGACGGCTGAAATAGCCGCCGGACACTCGTTGATCGGACCCCATCGCGACGATCTGGAGATACTCTCGGACGGCCGCGACGTAGCCAGATACGGGAGCGCCGGACAGCAGCGAAGTGCCTTAATCTTGCTTGATTTAGCCCAGGTTTCCATCTACAATTCTACTTACGAAGAAAGCCCCGTTTTGCTGATCGATGATATCGACGCAGAACTCGACAGAGGACGCATTGAGGCGCTGCTTTCCGAGCTTGAAGGGCGCACTCAAACCTTCGTCAGCACTTCGCGCAGGGCAATCGCTAATAGGTATCGCGACCGCGCTTCGGTCTATTACGTGAAGCGCGGACGGGCCGTGGTTGAGAACGATTCTGATGTTTCGGTGGGAGTAACTCGTGAGCATGAATCCACAAGAATATAGCGCCGCTTCGATCGCCGTTTTGGAGGGACGGGACGCTGTGCGAAAGCGACCGGCGATGTACATCGGCTCGACCAGCGAGCTCGGACTCCATCATTTGGTCTATGAGGTCGTCGATAATTCGATCGACGAAGCGCTCGCGGGATACTGCGATCGCGTGGAAGTTTTCATCCACATCGATAACTCGATCACCGTAATCGACAACGGTCGTGGCATACCGGTCGACATTCACAAGCAGGAGAAAGTGTCCGCTGCCGAGGTCGTGCTCACCAAGCTTCACGCCGGGGGCAAGTTCGATTCCAACGCGTACAAAGTGTCGGGCGGACTCCACGGCGTCGGCGTGTCGGTCGTCAACTTTCTCTCCGAATGGCTGCGGGTCGAGATCTGGCGAGACGGCACGACCTATGAGCAGGAATACCTTCGCGGCATTCCGCAGGGACGGCTCAAGCAAACCGGAAAGACTAAGAAACGCGGGACCAAAGTCTCGTTCAAACCCGATCCTGAAATATTCGAAGTAACTGAATTCAACTTTGATACCCTGTCTCAGCGTTTGCGCGAGAAGGCGTTCTTGAACTCCGGCGTTCGAATCACCATCACCGACGAACGGACGGAGAAGTCTCACGAGTTCTATTACAAGGGCGGCATCGCCGAGTTCGTCAAGCACCTGAACAAGAACAAAACCGTGCTGCACACGCAGCCGATTTATTTCGAGAAGCAAGCGACAGCCGCCGATCCGCTGGCAATCGAAGTCGCGATTCAATACAACGATGGTTACAACGAGATCGTCCACTCGTTCGCGAACAACATCAACACGGTTGATGGCGGCACGCACTTGAGCGGATTTCGTGCGGCGCTGACGCGGACAATCAATAACTACGGAAAGTCGGCGCAGTTGTTCAAGAAGGACGACGAGAAGCTAGCTCCTGAAGACGTTCGGGAGGGACTGGTCGCGGTGATCAGCGTCAAGCTTCCTCAGCCGCAGTTCGAGGGGCAAACCAAAGGCAAGCTCAACTCCGACGTGAAAGGGCCGGTCGAAGCATTCGTCAACGAAGGTCTCGGCCGCTACTTCGAAGAGAACCCGACCGTAGCTCGCAAGATTATCGCAAAAGCCATCGACGCGGCGCGCGCTCGCGAAGCTGCGCGCAAGGCCCGCGATTTGACTCGCCGCAAGGGCGCGCTTGATTCAGCGTCGCTTCCAGGCAAGCTTGCTGATTGCTCCGAGAGAGATCCGGCTCTGTGCGAGATATTCATCGTCGAAGGCGACTCGGCAGGCGGCTCAGCAAAGCAAGGCCGCGACCGCCGCACCCAGGCGATCCTTCCGCTGAAAGGAAAAATACTGAACGTCGAGAAGGCGCGCTATGACAAAATGCTGTCGCATTCCGAGATCCGCACGATGATAACAGCGCTTGGCACGGGCATCGGGCAGGCTGATTTCGACGTGTCGAAGCTACGCTATCACCGGATAATCCTGTTGTGCGACGCCGACGTTGACGGCTCTCACATCAGGACTCTTCTGCTGACCTTCTTCTATCGGCAGATGCCGGAATTGATCGATCGCGGGCACGTATACATCGCGCAGCCGCCGCTGTTCAAGATCAAGAAGGGCAGGAACGAACAGTATCTTCGCGATGAAAAAGAAATGCAGTCTTTTCTGATGCGCAAGGCGACCGAGAACCTCACCGTGACTGTCGAAGCCACTAAGTCGCAGCTCAAGGGTGCGGAGTTGCGCAAGAAACTCGAGAAGCTTGCGGAACTTGACAGTTATCTTGAAAAGCTCGAGCGCCGTTTACACGACCGCAAGATCGTAGACACGGTACTCGACGCGCTTGCGGGACCGAAGGGTCTCCTCACGACTAAAGCCGCGAACAAGCTGCACGAGGTTTTCGAAAAAGAGAAGCTGCTGCAAAAGGTCACTGCCGCGCTCGAAGCTGCCAACTACGAAACGGAGATCGAGGACGACGAGGAGCACGGCACGTCTTCAATTACCATCTCCCGCGCGCGAGGCAATGGTCAAGTAATGATTGACTGGGAGCTTGCGACTCACGTCGAATTTTCGAGAGCGGTGCAGCTCTACGGCGAGCTTCAGGACCTGAGCCGTCCGCCGTTCGTAATCAACGAGAACGGCGCATCGACGATCGTCGAGTCGCGACCGGCGCTGCTTGAGCACATCATGACCGCCGCAAAGAAGGACATAAACATCCAGCGCTACAAGGGGCTGGGCGAGATGAACCCGGAGCAGCTCTGGCAAACGACTATGAACCCCGAGTCGCGGACGATCCTGAACGTTCAGGTGAACGATGCGGTAGAGACCGACGAGATGTTCACGGTGTTGATGGGCGACGCGGTCGAGCCTCGCCGAAAGTTCATCGAGGACAATGCGCTTGATGTTAAGAATCTGGATATCTGATTCACACGAGACGTTCAGCTTGTCGAGTGGCTATTCGAAGATTCTTCCTTTTTCTGTTGCAGGTCCATCCAGTTGGCATTCTGGCGTGCAATCAAAGACTCAACCCGCTCGACAAGAAGCGCTCTCTTGTCAGACACCGATGAATACGGGCCAATCTCCGATTGATAAAAGTACTGTTCCTGTTTCAACGCCTCTGCGACTTGCCGGTAGTTTAGCCAGTTCTCCTGGAATTTGAATGCCTTGAGCGACGACGTGCCGATCGCCAACAGCAACGAAAGCGCCACTGTTGCCCATTTGTATTCCTCCTTTGCTGCGGAGACAACCAAGACCGGCAGGACCGCTGAAATAACGATGACGCTCCATTGAAACAACGTGTACAGCCGCTTGTTTCTCTCGGCTTGCGTGTCGTAATAACTGATGGAGTCAATGTAGCGCTTATTCATATAGTCTTGAAATAGTTCATCGGTGATCATCTTGGCAATCCCACGCCACCCTTTCATCAGGGTGCCAGTCGTCACTTCCAAGGATTAAGATAATGCAGACCCATAATGTGTCCGGGCCCACAGAACGTCGTCGGATGCGGGCAACTCTAAACTGTGACCGCATGTTTGTCAATTGTGAGATTCCCAATGAATAGATTTTTTGGGCGGCGCAGATTGCGCTTCCTCATCACTTCTTCAAGCCTATCCTACAGTGCGCGCCATTAGTATCGGCATATTCACCGCGGCTGCTGCTAACTTAAGTGCGGCTTGCAATTTCATTGAGAAGGGTTACAATCGTTTCAATCCGAATCCGAGCGGCGCTCAGGTCTCTGTTCAAAGTGAACTCCGCTTGACCAACGGTAGGAGGTCAGCTATGGGATTTGTTCCGGGCTACGAGAACGACATCTTCATAAGCTACTCGCATATTGATAACGACCCGATCATCCCTGGAAAGCCTGGTTGGGTGGATTTCTTTGAGGACCTTTTGCGAAAGCGCCTCAGAGTTAAACTCGGCGGCGAAATAGGAATCTTCCGCGATCCGCAACTTCGTCGCTACGGCAGCTTCTCAGACCAACTGGCTAGCAAGCTCTCAAGCAGCGCCGTCTTCATTTGCATCCTTTCACCTCGCTACGCCGGATCGGACTGGTGTCTGCGTGAACTGAAAGAATTCTGCAGGGGGGCAGGTCGAGATCGAATTATCAAGATAGTAAAAACCGCGCTCGACGATCAAAGTTATGAACGGGAGACCAAAGTGCTGTTCGAGGAGATCCAAGATGTGCTCGATTACAGGTTCTACAAGAAAGACGAGAGCTCCGGTCTGTTCACAGACTTGCAACCCGAAGTTATCCAGGATCACATCCCGTCCTATCTCGAAAAGATCGACGCAATCGCGCAAAATCTCGTCGAGCTCCTCAAGAGCCTTCGCGACGCGCACGTGAAGTCATCATCCGCGGCCGTATCGGCAACCGGGACAAATGCGGGCATCGTCACCCAGGTCGCAGACCCCAATCAGGTCAGCGTCTACCTGGCTGAAACCACTAAAGACCTGGTCGAGGAACGCAACCGCGTCAAAACCGAGCTGCTGCAGTTCAACTGTCGCGTCCTGCCCGATCAGCCTCTTCCTCAAGACGCCGACGACCTCGTCCGCGTGCTGCGCAATTACCTGGAGCAAGCGAAGCTCTCTGTTCACTTGATTGGAACGCACTATGGAATTAGACCTGAGATGGAAGAAAGCTCAATTCCGCATATTCAATATGAGATGGCCGCGGAGATGAGTCGCGCGCGTCAGCTCATGCAGCTTGTGTGGATGCCCGATGGCATCACGCCGAAAGAAGCGAGCCAGCAGAAATTCGTCGATTACGTAAAGAACAACTCACCCGAGTTCCTGCGGACGAGGCTTGAAGACTTGAAGACCGAGATCCTGAAAAAACTCAGACCAGATCCGGCCAACGGCTGGGACGACAACGGCGCGGGAGACGCGGTTAATGTCTGCCTTTTTTGCCACGAGCAGGACCTTAAGTCAGTCGGGCCCTTGTACAGCCATATGACCGTCAAAGAGATGTTCAAAGTGAAGCTGCCCTTGAAAGATGCTCAGTCCTTTCGTGGCCATAAGCAGCTTCTGCAAGCAAGCGACGCTGTGCTTTTGTACTACGGCGCCGCTGATGAGGATTGGTTTGTGAACATCTGGCGGCTGATTCAACGGTATACTTCGGCTGGCAGGACCAAACCGACGCCGGCGATGGGCATTTACGTCGGACATCCGCCGACTACTGAAAAAGACCTCCTTGAATCCGACGATCTGGTGATCATCAAGAACTACGACCAGTTTACCGAAAGCTGTCTTACTTCGTTTGTCGAAAGAATCAGGGTGGCCAAAGGAGGCGTGCATTGACGATCAAAGGCGCCCGCTTGTCGGAAGCGATAAAAGTGCCTCCGACTCCTTTCCCAGGACTGCGCCCGTTTGAGTTTCACGAAAGCCAGTTGTTCTTCGGACGCGACGGCCAAGTCGAAAAGTTAATCGACAAGTTGACTGACACACGCTTTCTGGCGGTCGTCGGCACTTCTGGCAGCGGCAAGTCTTCGCTCGTGCGAGCAGGGTTGATGCCTGCGCTGGTCGGCGGGATGATGGCAAGCGCCGGATCGAACTGGCGCACCGCTGTAACGCGCCCGGGCAACGATCCCATCGGCAGCCTCGCGCTCGCTTTGAACCGGCCGGACGTCTTTGGCTCGGACGATCACGAGAACACCGCCATTCAAATCGCCGTCGCCAAAGCCACGCTGCGGCGTGGCAGCCTAGGGCTGGTCGAAGCCGTGCGCCAAACCGGAATGCCCGAGGACCAATACCTGCTGGTGGTCGTAGACCAATTCGAAGAGCTGTTTCGGTTCGCGCGCGAGGCGTCACGCAAAACGAAAGACGAGAGCGATAGCTACCAGAACGAGGCCGCAGCCTTCGTCAAACTCCTGCTCGAAGCCAAGAGTCAGCGCGAAGTCAACATCTTCGTCGTGCTGACGATGCGCTCGGACTTCCTCGGCGATTGTGCGACGTTTTGGGACTTGCCCGAAGCGATCAACGAGAGCCAGTACCTGATTCCCCGCTTGACCCGCGATCAACTTCGCGAAGTGATCACCGGCCCGGTAGCCTTGGGCGGCGGCGGGATCACAACGCGGATGATCACTCAGTTGCTGAACGACATCGGAGATAATCAGGATCAATTGCCCGTCTTGCAACACCTGTTGATGCGGGTCTGGGATGAGTGGAAAGAGAAGCGGCTCGAGATTGAAGTCAAGAATGATGAGAGAATCAGAAAGCCTCACGGTGAAGTACACGAGGGCTACGCGATTGACCTGTGTTGTTACGAAGCGGTAGGCGGAATGGCCGAGGCGTTATCGCGCCATGTTGACGAAGCTTATAACGAACTGCCTGATGATCGTCACCGCCGGATCGCCGAAAGGCTTTTCAAGTGCTTGACCGAAAGGGGCGAGGACAACCGCGAAATCCGCCGCCCGGTGACGCTTGGCGAAATCTGCGCCGTTGCCGAAACGAGTGTATCGGAGGTCAAAACGGTCGTCGAAACTTTTCGTCTCCGGGGCCGGTCGTTTTTGATGCCGCCCGCGGAAACGCCGCTCGACCACAATTCTGTGATTGATATTTCGCACGAGAGCTTGATTCGCGGCTGGCAGCGGTTGAACGATTGGGTGGATGAAGAAGCGCGGTCCGCTCGGGTCTATCGACGATTGGCTGAGACCGCTGAGTTGCATCGGGAAGGAAAAGCCGGATTGTGGGGCGATCCTGATTTGCAAGTCGCCCTGGATTGGCGGAAGAAAAACCAACCCAACGAAGCCTGGGCAACGCGCTATTACCCGGGATTCGAAACTGCGATGGCCTTCCTGCAAGCCAGCGAACAGAAGCGCTCCGACGACGAGGCCGAGCTTGAGCGCCGGCAATTGGCTGAGATCGAGCGCGCCGGGCGCGAGTTGGAACAAGCTCGAGTCTTAGCCGAAGCTCAACAGCAACGCGCCGAAGCCGAAAGTCAAAGAGCACAAGAACAGCAGAAGCGTTTGGAAGAACAAGCTAAATCGGCTACGAGACTGCGGCGCTTGATTACCGCATTGATTGTAATTGTCTTGTTTGCTCTGGCGGCCGCGGTGTTTGCGTTCTCAGGGTACCGGAGAGCAGAAAGAGAGAGAGGGAGGGCCGAGCAAAACAAAACGAGATCGCGCCAGCTCTACTACGTAGCCAATATGAATCTGGCGCAGCAAGCATACGCTGCCCATGACATGACGCGAGTGATTGAATTGCTGAGCGCGCATTTGCCCGTCGCTAACGCACCAGACGAAGAAGACATGCGGGGCTTCTATTGGTATTACCTCTGGAGAAACAGCGATAAAGAAACGGCTACGCTCGAAGGGCACGCTGGCGCTGTCATGTCGGTGGCGTTTTCATCGGACGGCAAGACGCTGGCCAGCGGGGGCCTTGATAATACAGTGAAGCTATGGGATGCCAGCAGCGGGGAGGAAGTGGCGACGCTCAAGGGGCACCCAGGCGATGTTACGTCGGTGGCGTTTTCTTCAGACGGCAAGATGCTGGCCAGCGGGAGTGATGACAATATGGTGAAGCTGTGGGATGTTCGGAGCGGGCAGGAAGTGGCGACGCTTAAGGGGCATGCTGCCACTGTTTATTCGGTGGCGTTTTCATCCGACGGCAAGACGCT
>DATFWM010000022.1:0-4653 GCA_035259295.1 Blastocatellia bacterium
AGATCATAGACCACAGACACATGGTGACTAACTCCGCGTTGTATCCGCTTGCCCACGTTTGGCTCGCGCGCGCGGCAGTGCTTGCCGGCGACTCCGCAAAGCGCGAAAGGCTTATCAGGACTTCTTCGCGCTCTGGAAAGATGCCGATTCGGATATTCCGATTTTGATCGAGGCCAGGAAGGCATACGAGAAGCTGAAATGAGTCTGACCCGGTAGACAACGTTACCATCGCTCATGATCGCGTCTCCACCGACGCAGCGTCGGTGGAGACGTGGTTGCATTTCTAACTACAAATGTCCAAGTTTCGGTGCTGTCCTAAGACGTGTTGCCGTGATTGAAACTCTAGGAGCGCCAAGTCTTAACCGCGTCGTGTGTCCTCTCGATAGCTCGCGTTTGGGGATCTCCTTGGGCGCGTAGCGGTTACCTCGCTGCGCCCACGGCCGGTATAACGGCAGGTAACCGCTATGCGGCCCACGAGATCCGGCAATCACGCAAACTATCGAGAGGACACCGCTACGCGGTTATCTCCCCTTTATTGAGTTTGGCGATTGAAACCACGGCAGACTGATTGTTAGCAACGCAGAGTAGTACAGTACCCAAGTTCACGCCCGTTGACACCTTGTTAAGCCTATGATGTGATGCCCCACGCACATCTTTGGTGGGAAGTGATGGGAGGAGACCGCTTGGCTGCCCCAACGATTTCTCACTACCGCATTCTAAAGAAGCTCGGCGCGGGCGGGATGGGTGAGGTCTACCTCGCGGAAGACACCAGGCTCGGACGCAAAGTCGCTCTCAAGCTCTTGAGCGACGAGCTCACAAGAAATGAAGATCGCCTCCATCGCTTCGAGCAGGAGGCCCGCGCGGCTTCAGCGCTGTCCCATCCGAACATACTCACCATTTATGATATCGGCGAAGAAGGCTCGACGCATTTCATCGGCACTGAGTACATCGAAGGTGAAACCCTACGCCAGCACATGGCGCGCACCAGGATGAGCCCGCGAGAGGCGCTGGACATTGCTGTTCAAGTGGCCAGCGCTTTGGATGCCGCGCACCAGGCAGGAATCGCCCATCGAGACATAAAGCCGGAGAACATAATGATCCGCGCGGGAGGGCACGTCAAAGTATTGGACTTCGGTCTGGCTAAGCTCACCGAGCAGCCGTCATCAACTGATACCGAGGCACCCACAATTGCTCGGGTGGACACCGACCCGGGGACGGTGATGGGTACCGCGGATTATATGTCGCCGGAGCAGGCGCGCGGGCAGAAGGTAGACGCGCGTACCGACATCTTCAGCCTTGGCGTAGTGATTTACGAGATGATTACAGGACGCAGGCCGTTCGAGGGCACCACCAAGAGCCACGTGATTGTTTCGATACTCGAAAAAGAGCCGCCTCCCATTGCGCGATACGCAGAGGAAGTACCGTCAGAATTGGAACGGATAGTGGAGAAGGCGCTGGTCAAAGACAGAGACGAGCGGTATCAAGTTGCTAAAGACTTGCTTATTGATCTGAAAAGTCTCAAGCAGGAACTGGAATTCGAGGCCAAGCTCGAGCGGTCCATCTCGCCTGAGATGAAGAGTGCAATGATGCATTCGACCAGCACCGGACATGCGGCCGCAGTCGTTACAAGAGAGACGACATCTGGTACCGGCGAGGAATCCACAGCTCGAACCATCTCGAGCGCTGAGTACATCGTCAGCGAAATCAAACAACACAAAAAAAGCGCGTTAGTGATCGCGCTGGCCCTGTTCGCAATGGCGGCGGCTGCCGTCTACTTCTTCTCGCGCAAGACATCGGCGCTGACAGAGAAGGACACAGTTGTGTTGGCGGATTTCATCAACACAACGGGAGATGCAGTCTTCGATGGAACGCTGAAACAGGCGCTCGCCGTCCAGTTGAGCCAGTCTCCGTTTTTTAACATTCTTTCGGACCAGCAGGTCAGAGATGCGCTGCGGTTTATGGGCCACTCTCCTGACGATAGGGTTACGAAAGATGTGGCGCGGGAAATTTGCGAACGCCAGGGTATCAAAGCCATGCTCGCCGGTTCGATTTCCGGTCTCGGGAGCCACTACGTGATCACCCTTGAAGCTCTCAACGGACATACAGGAGAGGCGATCGCTCGCGAACAGGCGGAGGCCGAAAGCAAAGAGCAAGTGCTTAAGAAACTCGGCGACGCCGCGACAAAGCTACGCGAGAAGCTAGGCGAATCGCTCAGCTCAATTCAGAAGTTCGATGCGCCCGTAGAACAGGCCACTACCGAGTCGCTCGAGGCTCTGAGAGCGTTCTCGCTTGGCGATGCGCAGCGAGCTAAGGGAAACGGCGCCGAGGCGATCCCTTTTTACAAACGCGCGACTGAGCTGGATCCCAACTTTGCTCTCGCCTATGCGCGCACCGCGGTAATGTATTTCAATCTCGCACAGCGGGAATCCGCCGCGCAATTCACCGAAAAGGCTTTTGCGCTGCGCGATCGCGTCAGTGAGCACGAAAGGCTTTATATCGAGTCGCGTTATTATACGGACGTACTCGGAGATCTCGATAAGACCCTTGAGATATTAGAGATCTGGAAGCGTACTTTCCCGCGCGACGGTGTGCCATGGAACAACTCGGCTCTCAGGTATAACCTCCTCGGGCAATATGAAAAAGCCGTTGAAGAAGCCCGCGAAGCTGTTCGACTAGACCCGAACTTTTTTACAGGATACATCAACTTGTCGAGGGGGTTCCTGAATCTCAATCGGTTCGATGAGGCGAAAGCGGTTATCGAGCAAGCACTCTCGCAGAGACTAGATACGATCGCCTATCATAACAACCTCTTTGCGATTGCATTTATGCGGGGAGACACTGCGGCGATGCAACAGCAGGTTGAATGGGGCGCCGGGAAGTCGACTGAGTCCCTGATGCTAAATACTCAGGCTCAGGCGGCGATTTCTTCGGGTCAGTTGCGAAAGGACAGAGAGTTCTCCGGCCGCGCAGTTGAGCTGGCGCAACGCCACGATTTGAAAGAGCTGGCCGCATCGCATGCGTCGTCGAATTTGTTTGCTGAGTCTGCATCAGGTAATTGCCAACAGACGAAAGAAAGTACCCAACGCGCCCTTAGTTTCGCACGCAGCAGAGTGTCCCTCAGAAATGCGGCGCTCGCGCTGGCAATATGTGGCGAGGTGAGCGAGGCCCAATCTCTCGCCGATGAACTAACCAGGCGATTTTCCAAAGATACAACCGTGAACGTTACCTGGCTGCCGACCATCCGCGGTGCAATCGAGATCAAACGCGACAACCCCGCCCAGGCAATTCAGCTTCTCCAGACGGCTAGCCGCTATGAGATGGGACTCGATGCTGGTTTCTGGCCCGCTTATCTTCGCGGGATTGCTTTTCTGCAGCAACGCGCAAGTCCGCAGGCTATGGCCGAGTTCCAAAAGATTATCGATCATCGAGGTGTAGTCGCTGTTTCACCGCTCTACCCGCTGGCACATCTCGGGTTGGCGCGCGCTGCTACGCTTACGGGCGACACCGCGAAGTCGCGCAAGGCTTATCAGGATTTCTTTTCGCTCTGGAAGGACGCCGACCCGGATGTTCCGGTTCTGGTCGAGGCTAAGAAGGAATACGAGAAACTGAAATGAGCCTGACTCGGTCAGGTAACGTAACGATTTCTCACTTCCGCATTCTCAATAAGTTCGGCGCGGGAGGGGTGAGGTCCATCTGACATACGAGAGTCTCGGGCGGAAAGTCGCTCTCTGAAGCTGTTGACCGACGAGCTTACAAAAAACGAAGATCGCCTCCATCGGATCTTCGCGACGTTGCGGGAACCAGCAAGAAAATCGGCGATGCACTATTAGTATTGCAGCTTATCTGACGAACTGCGCCGTGCGTTAAAGCGATCCAGTATCAGTCGGATGAATCACGCAGGGCTGAGGTCTATGCTATGCCGTTCCCAGAACCCGGAGGTAAACGGCAAATCTCCATCTCCGGCGGCCGGCTGCCGAAATGGCGCATGAAAGAGATTTTCTATCTGGCTCCTGATAACAAGCTAATGGCGACGGAGGTGAACCTTAAGAGTGATATCTTGGAAGGCGACGCGGCCAGTGTTTGAGGTTCGTCCTGGCGGGCCCGGTAATGTTTATGACGTAACGGCCGACGGGCAGCGCTTCCTGGTCAGCATGGCGCAGGACCAGCAAATCTCCGCACCGCTCACTCTGGTTCTTAACGGGACGGCGGATTTGAAGCGATAGTACTCAGCTCGGCTCAACGAAATCCTCTCGCCGCCAGCCGCGTGCGGAATCAGAGAGATCAACCGCGCGCGAGATAATCGGCTCGGATGAAACAATCACTACGACCTGACACGACTATCGCTCATTACCGCATCGTGTCATGCCTAGGCACGGGCGGGATGGGTGAGGTTTACCTCGCCCAAGACACACAGCTCGACCGCAAGCTTGCGCTGAAAATACTCCCCGCCGACGTCGCTACTAACTCGGAACGTATGCGTCGGTTTGTGCAAGAAGCCAAGGCGGCAGCGGCGCTCAATCATCCCAACATCGCTCATATCTACGAAATCGGTGAAGCGGACGGCGTGAACTTCATCGCGATGGAGTTCATCGATGGCGAGACGCTCCGCGAATATATTCGTCGCGGACGAATGGATCTCGGAAAACTCTTGCG
>DATFWM010000023.1:0-7075 GCA_035259295.1 Blastocatellia bacterium
CGTGAATCGAAACCTGTCCAGCTACGAGGCGCTGCGCAAGATCGATGTGCCGCTCGATACCGAGCCGGCGACCGCGTTTCATCCCGCGCTGCCCGGTAAGAAATACAACGGCAGGCCACCAGCGAAATTCAAGCTCAGCAAGCAAGAGATTCCAAAATACAACTCGCTCGAAGAAGTCGCGTTCTTCACGGCATCTCAGCTCGCTGAGCTGGTGCGAACGCGGCAAGTGACTTCCACCGATCTGACCAGAATGTACCTCTCGCGTCTGAAGCGCTACGGGCCGAAGCTGCTGTGCGTCGTCACGCTAACTGAAGACCTCGCCCTGAAACAGGCTGCTGAAGCGGATCGTGAGGTCAAAGCCGGGAAGTACCGAGGTCCGCTTCACGGGATTCCATGTGGCGTCAAAGATCTGTTCGCGACCAAAGGAATCAAGACGACCTGGGGCGCCGAGCCTTATCGCGATCAGGTGATTGACTACGATGCGACGGTCGTTGAGCGATTGCGCGATGCCGGCGCCGTCCTCGTCGCCAAGCTCTCAATGGGAGCGCTTGCGCAAGGCGGGCGATGGTTCGCGGGTGTGACGCGCAATCCTTGGCAGCCCGATGAAGATCGAATCGGCTCGAGCGGTTCATCGGCCGGACCGGCTTCTGCGACTGCGGCGGGGCTTGTCGGATTTTCAATCGGAACTGAGACCCTCGGTTCGATCGTATCGCCGTCGACGCGCTGCGGGTGCGCGGGACTCAGACCGACTTACGGTCGCGTGAGCCGCTATGGAGCGATGGGCTTGAGCTGGACGATGGACAAGATCGGCCCGATCTGCCGCGGCGTTGAAGATCTTGCGGCGGTGCTCGCTGCGATATACGGCCCGGATCAGCGGGACATCACCGTCGGCGCCGCGCCATTTAATTGGACTCCCGACACGCCGCTGTCGAAGATGCGCATCGGATATCTGAAAGCTGAGTTCGAACAAGGCGACAACGAAAAACAAAAGGCTATGTACAAAGAAGCGCTCGACGCGTTGAGGGCAGCAGGCGCGAATCTGCAGCCGATGGAGCTTCCTCAGTTTTCGACGAACCCTTTGCGCGTGATTCTCAACGCTGAGGCGGCGGCGGCATTCGACGACATCACTCGCGACGGGCGGGTCAATCAGCTCTCAGGTCAATCTCCGAACGACTGGCCCAACTCATTTCGAACCGCTCGATTCATCCCGGCGATCGAGTACATCCGCGCGCAACGAGCGAGGACTCTGCTGATGCGCGAGATGGACAAGCTTATGTCGAACTGGGATGTGTTCGTCTCGCCCGCGCCGGGCAGCGCGAGTCTGTTGGTGACGAATCTGACCGGCCATCCTCAAGTGTGCGTGCCTTGCGGTTTTATCGACGGCCTGCCGAGATCGATTATGTTCACGGGTGGGTTGTACGACGAGGCATCACCGCTCCGAGTAGCTTTAGCATTCGAGCGCGCGACCAAGTGGCATACGGTGCATCCGAAGATGGATTGGGCTTGACTCACTCGTGCCGCCAAAAAGCTGCGCGCCGTGACTCCATAAGCGGAACGATATTTACGGTGCGACATACATCGTACTTGAATTTCTACAGAGCCCGTTATATTGTTTCACAGCAAACTTACTTCGGATTTGTCTTCAGAAACGAGGGGGGATTAGAAATGACTCTCCAGAAGCAAACGAAGACGGCTGCACTCTCTCTCGTTGGTTTCTTTCTTTTGTTCTCTTTGGCCTTCATTCAAACGGTCGGGTCATATTCTCAAGGAACAATCGAATCTGCGGGAGTTCTGGACGATACGTTCGGCAATAAGGGGATGGTAATCACACGTCTTTCTGATGGCTCGTGGGTCGGTAGGGGTTTAGCAATACAGAGTGACGGAAAGTTGCTCGTTGCCGGGTACACCAATCATAACATTTCTATCCGCTCAGATTTCGTTTTGCTTCGTTACAACACAGACGGAAGCGTGGACACCGGTTTTGGAGAAAATGGGAAGACCCTCACAGATTTTTTCGGCTCTAGAGATGCTGCGAGCAGTCTTGCAGTTCAATCTGACGGAAGGATCTTAGTGGCAGGCACCGCGTCGACTGCTCTTCCCGGAAGCCATTCCGTCTTCGCCCTTGCACGGTATGACGCAAACGGCAGACTCGATTCTAGTTTCGGGTCGGGTGGAAAAGTTGTTACAGACTCTTTTGGTAACGACGAAGAACTAAACGATATGAAGATTCAACGAGATGGTAAAGTTGTCCTCGCTGGTTATTCTCTCTCCGCTGGCGGTGAGTATAACTTTGCTCTAGCTCGCTATAGCGGAGATGGAAGCCTCGACGGGGGTTTCGGAGATGGCGGGAAAGTAATAGTCCGGTTTGCAGAAGCGGGAAGTATCGCGTATGGATTAGCGATACAACCTGATGGAAAAATTATCATCGCGGGCCATACCCTTCCTGTAAAGAGTGGTTTCCGGAATTTCGCAATGGCGAGGCTAAACACTGACGGCAGCCTTGATGTGAATTTCGGAGAGAACGGAAGGATCACTACGGATTTCTTTGGCTACTACAGTGGTGCGATTACTGTTGCTGTTCAACGCGACGGTAGAATTTTGCTTGCGGGTTGGGCGACTACTCGTAACACTAATAATAATGAGATAGGGCTGGCGCGCTATCTAGCTGATGGCTCCCTCGATAGCAGTTTCGGAACCGGCGGGCGAGTCGTGACCGATTTTTACGGCTATCCGGAACTGGCTACGTCTATCGCGATTCAACCTGATGACAGGATAGTGGTTTCGGGCATGGTGCTTCACAGTCCCAGCGTAGAAACCTCGGATGCTTTCGTGGTCAGGTACAACTCGGACGGCAGCCTCGACTCAACCTTCGGCGAACAGGGGAAGCTGACGACGGATTTTGGGACTCGGTGGGACGTCGCCTCCGCCGTTGCGTTGCAGGCAGACGGAAAGATAGTTACTGCCGGAACCGGCTACTATGGATTCAACTTAGCGGACATCGAACTCGCGCGTTACAATCCCGGCCCATACTTCGCGCTGAGCCTCACGCCTTCGGTTCTGACCGTGGACCGAGGAACAAGGATAAAAGTCTCTGTGAACGTAATTCGCGCCGGAGGGTTCACAGGCGCCGTCACCGTAGTGGCTCCCGACACTTCGGGAAGCGAAATAAAGGTGAGCCCTGAGGCTATCGTTTCAACTGGGGAACGCGCGACTTTCAGATTCAAAATAAAGAGCAGTGCCAAGGCCGGTCCCGTGGAATTAACATTCATCGGGAAAGATGATTCTGGAAGAAAGCACCTATTGACCATCACTCTGATCGTCAGGTAAGACTATGTCGAACGGTTGCTGCCAGTCACCCGGCGCTCACCTACGACTACGATCACCAGGAAGAGACGCGGACATCGAGCGGCGGCGACAGGAAGTCGAGGCTCTTGCCGAAGCTGCCAGTTCCCCTTTGCAGCAAAAGCTTCGAGAGCAAAAAAGCAGAGGAAGCAGGGGTGAGCGTGCGGCTTTCTTTGGAGATTCACTGCTTCATCGCGTCGGTAACCTGGATTCGACCTGCGATGATCTCCTTCTTCGCGCGCTCGACATCATCAAGCACCGGCTGTGGAATCAGATTTCGATTGTAATCATCAAGTGCGTAGCCTATTCCGTCATTCTCCAAGCCTAACTCGTGAATGCCACCCTTGAAACGACCATCAATAAGGTCTTTCACCGTATTGAAGACTGCTACGTCAACGCGTTTTATCATGCTCGTGAGTATGAAACCCGGCTTAACCCAGTTCTGGTTCGAGTCGACCCCAATCGCCAGCTTGTTCATCTCTTCCGCAGCGTCGAACACACCAAGCCCTGAGTTGCCGGCGGCTTGGAAGACGACGTCCGCGCCGCGTTCGATCTGGGCTTTCGCAAGCTCCTTTCCCTTGCCCGGATTGTTCCACGCCGCGTCTGTCACGCCGACGTAGTTGTCGAACACCTGGACCTTCGGGTTCGCATAATGCGCGCCTTCAGCGTAACCGGTTTCGAATTTGTGAATGAGAGGAATATCCATCCCGCCGACAAATCCTATCTTGCCGGTCTTGGTGGTTCGGGCGGCGATCATTCCGACCAGAAAAGATCCTTCGTGCTCTTTGAAAATCAGATCGGCGACGTTTGGAAGATCGATCACCCCGTCGATGATCGCGAACTTCAAATTGGGATAGTCTGAGGCGACGTCGGCCATGATCGGAGCTTGAGCGAAGCCGACGCCGACGATCAGATCGTAACCACGCTCGGCGAAGGCGCGCATGGAAGGCTCGATGGACGTTGGATCGCCTGGCTCGACGTCGCGAAGGAAAATGCCGAGCTCATCGCGCGCGCGTTTGACGCCTTCCCACGCGGCGGCGTTGAAGGATTTATCGTCTTTGCCTCCGATGTCAAAGACTATGCCGACGCGCAGCTTGCCGCCTGATTCGTCGCGCTTGCCGAGCACGCTCGTGCAGGCAGGGGTGAGTAACGCAGCAACCAGAGAGATGCTTAGAAATGTTCTTCTCACCTACGTCTCGTCGCTTGGGCCGTTCTGACCGAAACCGGCCGTCGTGGCTTTAATCTCACAACCCTTTCGCGATTTTGTCCTTCACTTTCCTTCAAGTCACGAAAGATGGCGGCCAAGTCGTGCTCAAATTTCGCTGCATACTCATCGCGCGCGTTTCTCGTCTCTTCTACTATGCTGTCTCTCCACATAAGACTATGTTCCCATCAGTTCTTCTGGCGTGCAAATGATCGGCGGCTCGTAACCCATTGACAAACACGTCGCTGAGATTGCCGGTTGCATCTGGGCATTCGCGATGTGTTTGCAGTTCCAAGTGAGCAGGTAATGCATTCCGTGTACAGTAGCTATTGAGATGTGAAGAGCATCTAATTCTGCCTTCTGCGGCAGCGCTTTCTTGTTCACCAACTCTCTCGCCAGCTCTAGAGATTCTTCAGTCACCTCAAGCACCGGTAGTTGCGTGAGAACTTTCAGTCGTTCCGATGCTGCATGCCGATGGCCAGCGCTGGCTTCTCGCAGCACGAGTTGGGAAACATATGACTCGAATTGGCTGCGCCGATTCTTCCACCATTCGTGCGTAAGCTGCTGGTGTGCAGCGATGACCAGATCCTTGCTTGGCTTTGCGGCGAGATAGCTGACAATGGTTGTTTCGATATAGACCTTTTCCTTCATCACCAGTCAGCCTGAACGCACGGCTAATCATTTGTCCGGCGATTCGTAAAGAAACGCCACATCGTGCAGCTTGTTCTCTTTTCCGTCGTGCACCGCGTATTGATTGCGGCGCCGCTCGCCGTGTGAGTTCACCGACCAACCCCAAAGGTTCGCCGCGCCGTGTTCGCCCTTCTTATTCAACGCGTAGAAGTTGACGCTGAACTTCTTCAGCTTCGCCATATTGTTGTTGTAGTTGGAAGCCACGCGCTTGCAGGCTTCTAGCGCGGCGTCGGTCGGCGACGCCCCGCGGCGCATCATCTCGACCACCGTGTGCGCGCCGTTGATCTTTATGCACTCTTCGCCGCGTCCGGTCGATCCAGCTGCGCCGACTTCATTGTCGACAAACAAGCCGCAGCCGATCAGCGGCGAATCGCCAACGCGTCCCGCTATCTTCCACGCCAATCCGCTGGTCGTCGTCGTGCCGGAAATATCTCCCTTCTCGTTGATGGCGATGCAGTTGATCGTCCCCGTCGGCGGGTTGGCGATGTACTCCTGGATGAGCGCAGCCAGCTCAGCGCGGTCCCAATTACCGTTATAAATCAAGCTCTGCGCCTGACCGTCTGGCGCGGCCAATCCGGGCCCCCAGGCGTCTTTGTCGCTCATGGTTTCTTTCCACTTCAGCCACGCGGCGCGCGATTCTTCGGTAAGCAAGTCCATCTCCTTGAACCCGTGCGCGACCGCAAAGCGCAGGGCGCCGGGCCCTACGAGCAGCAGGTGGTCGGTACGCTCCATTACAACTTTCGCGACCTGAGCCGGATTCTTGATTCGCTGAAGAGAAGCAACCGCGCCCGCGCGTTTGGTCGGACCGTGCATAACGCTGGCGTCAAGTTCGACCACTCCGTCCTCGTTAGGCAATCCGCCGTAGCCGACGCTCGTGTCTTTGGGGTCGTCTTCCACGATTGCTACTCCCGCCACGACGGCTTCGAGCGTGTCCTTGCCTGCTCGAATCAGCTCCATTGCTTTAGCCGTCGCACGCAAGCCGTTGGCGCTCGAAACCACGATCGGCCGCGAGCCTTTCGATTGAGCAAAACCGAACGGCGCCGCGTTCAACAGCCGCGCGCCTACTCCCGCTATAGCGCTGGCGCGAAAGAAATCTCGACGAGTTACCCTGGTTTTCATAGCAATCTCCTCCGTATGGTCCACCGTTAATTGAAGCGCGCTGATTCTAACCACTCGCTTTGTGTTTGTAAATCAGCCTAGCACGGCGCATCTACGTTCGCCAAATTTGAAACGACTCCTTCCGAGTGATAACCTTTTCCTGCGACCACGTGACCAACCTATACGGAGTTAACCTGTGAGAACCACCCGCGCGATAGCTCTGCTTTGCCTTGTCGAAGCGGTCGCGCTTGTCGCGCCTTCGCTCGCTCAAAGAGCCGATCAGGCGATCAGGCTCGAAACCGATCTAGTCACCGTCGACGCCACCATCACCGACAAGGACGGCAACTTCATACGCAAACTGAAACCTGAAGACTTCATCGTCTACCAGGACGGGCAGGCGCAAAAGATCGAGTTCTTCGAGGCCAATGAAGAAGCAGCGCTGACGCGCTCGCTGGCGGTGGTCTTTGCCCTCGACACCTCAGGCAGCATCAAGCCCGAAGAGATAGCCAAACAACGCCAGGCGACCGAGAACTTCGTCAAGCTGGTCCGACCCGAATCGATTTTCGCCGTTATCCCATTCAACAACGAGATTCGCGTTCTTCAAGACTTCACCAGCGATCCGCACCGGCTGAGCCACGGCTTCTCCGGCATCGGTGAAGTCCAAGGCTCTACCCGACTGTTTGCCGCTATTGATCGCGGGATTTCGATGCTCAAGCGCGCGCCCCGCTTTCGCGGCGGACG
>DATFWM010000024.1:0-2971 GCA_035259295.1 Blastocatellia bacterium
GCGTCGAGACGGATGCAATCGACGGTAAAGCTTCACCGCGAAAACCCAGAGTGTCGATGTTCAGCAGATCCTCGGCATCATGGATCTTCGATGTCGCATGACGCTCGAAGGCGAGCATGGCATCGTCCTGTCCCATGCCACAGCCATTGTCAGTGATCGCGATCAGCTTCCGGCCGCCCGCCTCGACTCCAATGCGAATGCGTGTGGCACCAGCGTCTAGCGAATTCTCAAGGAGTTCTTTAACGACTGAGGCTGGCCGCTCGACAACTTCGCCTGCAGCGATTTTGTTAGCGACGTTGTCTGAGAGTACGCGAATGCGCCCCATTGGGCTGATTTAATCACAGAACCGGGAGGAGCGAACACGAAGGTCACGAAGGAAACAGAAGAGGTCACGAAGAACTCTCTGTTACATTCGTTACCTTCGTGCTTGCCGTGCGTTCTAGGCTCTTACCGAAATCCCCAAATCCTTCAGCTGTTGAGGGCTCACTGGAGTTGGAGCATCTACCATCAAGTCCACAGCCTTCGCCGTCTTCGGGAATGGAATCACTTCGCGGAGACTGTCAGCCCCCGCGAGAATCATCACGATGCGATCAAGGCCTAAAGCAATGCCTCCATGCGGAGGCGTTCCGTACTCCAGCGCTTCCAGAAAGAACCCAAAGCGCGAGCGGGCTTCTTCATCGGTCATGCCAAGAGCGTTGAATATCTGCTTCTGAATGTCCTGGCGATGAATACGAATCGAGCCTGAGCCTAGCTCAGTTCCGTTCAGCACGATGTCATATGCCAAGGCCCGCACCCCACCCGGATCAGACAGGAGCTTGCCAAAATCTTCTTCATGCGGGGACGTAAATGGATGATGTGCCGCGTTCCAGCGACCATCCTTATCGTCGTACTCGAACATCGGAAAGTCAGTCACCCAGAGAAAGCGATAATCATTAGCGGAGCCGGTCTTGTTGAAAGCTGCGTGCTTCTCCTTATACTTCTGCGCAAAAGCAAGACGAATTGCTCCCGCAGAGGTGTAGATGGCCTCAGCCGCTTTGCGCCTGCCGATTTCGGACTTCTCTTCCGATGGAGCGCCGGCAACGATCACGAGCAGATCGTCGGCTTCTGACTCGGCGGTCGCCCGCAGCTTTGTTACGGCGTCAGGAAAACTCTTCTCCAGGCGCTTTAAGTCGTCGATGACTTTGACTCCCGGCTTGGCAGCGACGAGTTGCTTGTTGTCGTCGCGCTCCTTGCGCGAGAGTTCGCCAACTTTCGGAATGCGTACTGCAACCACCGGTAGCAGCGGATCGAGGCCCAGAGCATTGAAGTTCTCCTCGGTAAAAGCCGCCCTGACGTCGGTCATTTCGGGAAGGCGCATATCGGGCTTGTCGATTCCATACTTACGGATGGCATCGTCGTATTTCATGCGCGGAAACGGCGGTTTGAGTTCTATTCCGGCTTGGCGAAATGCGGCAACCAGGAACGCTTCAACAACTTCGAAGACTCGGTCTTGAGTTGGGAAGGACGTCTCCAAGTCAATCTGCGTAAACTCCGGCTGACGGTCCGCCCGCAAGTCCTCGTCGCGAAAGCAGCGCACGATCTGAAAGTATTTGTCGAAGCCCGAGATCATCAAGATTTGCTTGAACAATTGTGGCGATTGCGGCAGTGCATAAAAAGATCCGGGATAGACGCGGCTTGGGACAAGATAGTCGCGCGCTCCCTCCGGCGTGCTGCGGGTCATGAATGGCGTTTCAATCTCCAGAAACCCGCGGCTCGAAAGCTCCTTGCGAATCGCCAGCGATACCTTCGACCGCAGCTCGATATTTGACTGCATCTCCGGACGCCGCATGTCAATGTAGCGATATTTCAGCCGCAGCTCCTCGTTTCCGATCGCCTGCTCTGAAGGGGAGAACGGCGGCGTTTTCGAGTCGTTAAGCACGCGCAGCTCTTGCGCGATAATCTCGATCTCGCCCGTCGGAATATTCTTGTTGATCGTCGCCGCATCGCGCCTTTTCACATTTCCCACAATGGCAAGAACGTACTCCGACCTTACTCGGCTCGCCTTTTCGTGCAGCGCCGGATTGCTCTCTTTGTCGATGACAATCTGAACTAAACCAGTACGATCACGCAGATCAATGAAGATGAGGTTGCCGAGATCGCGGCGGCGGTTCACCCATCCCATGAGGGTGACGGTCTTACCGGCATCGCTGGCGCGCAGCGTGCCGCACATGTGGCTACGTTGCAGACTGCCAAGCAAGTCGAGCTGAGTATCGGGCAATGTGGCGTCCTTGAGGTTGAAAAGTAATCCTTGATAATAAATGCGAGTGGGATTGGCGCGAAGAATGCTTCGTTAAGAAGCAAAACACAAATCGGGTGAATCGGGACTGAAGCTCTCGCCCGATCACCCGATCGAAATCAATGACTCTTCTAGACGGTCACCGCTTGCTTCACCGGCACTTGGGTGAACCAGCCGTGCCGATCGGGGACTCGTCCTTCTACGATGTCGAAGAATTCTTTGTGCAGCGCCCGGGTGATTGGGCCTGTCTTGCCCTCACCGACCGCAATCTTATCTACCGTGCGGATCGGCGTTATCTCGGCAGCGGTGCCGGTAAAGAAGACCTCGTCGGCGATGTAAAGCATCTCGCGCGGAATCATCTGCTCGACAACCGGGAAGCCGAGTTCGCGGATTAACTCGATTGCAGTAGCGCGCGTGATGCCAGGCAGCACGGAGTTGCCGAGTGGAGCAGTAAACACTGTGCCCTTGCGCACTACAAACAGGTTCTCGCCAGAACCCTCGCTCACATAACCGTTCACGTCGAGCGCAATACCTTCAACGTATCCATTAAGAATAGCTTCCATCTTAATGAGCTGGGAGTTCATGTAGTTCGCGCCCGACTTCGCCATGGCGGGAAGAGTGTTGGGAGCAATTCGCGTCCATGATGAAACGCAAACATCCACGCCCTCGTCCGGCGAGTCATGACCGAGGTATTTG
>DATFWM010000025.1:0-2653 GCA_035259295.1 Blastocatellia bacterium
GGCTGGTCGCGAGACGACGTAAGTTTGTTGATGAGCGATGCGACGCAAGGGCGTGAGTTCGGGCTAGCGATGGCGACCAAAGCGCCCGAAGGCGCGGCAACGGGCGGCACGATTGGTGGCGTGATCGGCGCGATTGCGGCTGGATTGGTCGCCACAGGAGTAGTAACAGTGCCCGGCCTTGGGTTGGTCGCCGCAGGGCCCATCGTTGCGGTGCTTGCAGGACTCGGCGCAGGCGCGGCTGCTGGCGGAGTGACCGGCGCGTTGATAGGACTAGGCGTTCCAGAGCACGAAGCGAGATTCTACAACGAGCAAATTGAGCACGGCGGAATTCTTGTAGGCGTATTCACGCACGACGATCGCGTCGAGCAGGCTAGAAAGTTTCTGGAAGCCGCAGGAGCCGAAAAGGTCAAATGAGGTAACTACTCAAACGGTAAGCTTGTTTGGTTCGAGCATCAAAGACCGCCCTGAATTGGAGCGGCCTTTGATGTTCAATGATGAGAATCTGTTACCGAGCAACGCTCAAGGATGTCTGGGACGACTGAACCCTACTGGCAGTCATCTGGAGGTGGCCATAGTAGTCCTGGACGTAATCTTTCAATGCGCCGTGCCCCCAGCGAGTGTAGAAATCGTACTTCTTCATTTCCTGGTAGCTTCGATCGAAATTCCAACCATCGTGAGTCATCCGATAGACGGCGCCCATTACGCCGGTGCGATGTCGTCCGCCCACGCAGTGTACGAAAAACTTACCGGTCGCCGGATCGTTTGCGAGCTTGAGGAATTGCTGTATCTGCTCGTCTCGCGGAGTGCTTGAATCGCTCATCGGGATGTTGACGTAGCGGATTCCGGCGGTTTCGGCATCACGCTTTTCGTAACTGGTCGGATCGTCGCGCAGATCGACGATTGTCTTGATACCCAACGCAGCAAGACTTTTATAATCGCTCTCCTTGGGCTGCGCGCCCCGGTAGAAACGCTGATCCATTTGGCCGAAGTTCTTGATGCCGACGCTTGGAAACGCCTGCGTTGACCTGGCGATCGCCGGCGCGGCTGCGATAAGGTTGATTGACAATGCAAGCAGAGCTGCTTGCAAACTCCGTCGAGATAGTTTTCGCATAGCCATACAGTACTAGGTTTAACCCTTTCCCCTTTGCTCGTTGTCGTGGATTCCTGATTAAGAGAAGCCTGTTCTTTGATTCGACTTCAGTGAAATGGGTTGCCGCTGATTACGCGCTCTGCGGTTAGAGTTTTGGCGCTCGGTTTTCATCCATCATCGCGACAAATTGATCGAACAGATAAGTTGGGTCGTGTGGTCCGGGCCCGGCTTCGGGATGGTATTGAACCGAATAAACGGGAAGGCTCCGATGCCTCAGTCCTTCAACTGTGTTGTCGTTCAAGTTGATGTGTGTGACTTCGCAATCCGCGGGCAGCGAGTCAGCGTCAACCGCGAACCCGTGATTCTGCGCGGTTATTTCCACGCGCCCGGTCTTCAAGTCTTTCACCGGATGATTTCCGCCGTGATGCCCGAACGGCAGCTTGTAGGTGCGCCCGCCTAATGCCAGCCCCATCAGTTGATGTCCGAGACAGATGCCGAAGACCGGAAATCGCCCTATCAGCTTTCTCAGATTAGCTACGACGTCGGTTAGCGGCTCGGGATCGCCCGGACCGTTGGACAACCATACACCGTCGGGATTGAGCGCTGTTACGTCTTCAGCGGAAGTGTGGGCGGGAACCACCGTCACTCGACAGCCTAGAGATGCGAGATTGCGAAGGCTGTTGTGCTTCAATCCGAAATCGTAGGCGACGACATGAAAGCGGGGTTCGGTCCTGGCGTCAGCTTTGACGTCGGGGTGAAGAAGATGTGGCGACCCGTAAGCGTCAGATTGATCGTCAGTCCAAATGTAAGGCTCACTGCACGTGACAACTGAAGCGAGATCCAACCCGACCATCCCAGGTGCGCTGCGAGCGCGCCCGATCACGTGTTGCTCGTCGGCCTGCTTAGTCGATAGACATCCGCGCATTGAGCCTCGCTCTCGAATGTGGCGGACCAGAGACCGCGTGTCGATGTCCGAAATGCCGGGCACGCCTGCCTTCCTCAGATAGTCATCAAGTGATTGTTGACCGCGCCAGTTCGAGTACGTATGAGACAACTCGCGAACGATGAAGCCCTCTGCGAAAACGCGGCGAGATTCGGGGTCTTCATCGTTGACTCCGTAGTTGCCGATCAGCGGATAAGTCATCGTGACGATCTGACCGCAGTAAGAGGGATCGGTAAGGATTTCTTGATAGCCGGTAATCGCGGTATTGAACACAACTTCGCCGACGACTTCAGCTTCCGCGCCGAAGCCTCGCCCACGCCAGACTCGTCCGTCTTCTAGTGCCAGGATTGCTTCCAATCGAATTCCTCCTCGTGGACCTCGTAAACATAAGAACGTCGAAATGATGCGCGATCCATTCAGACTGAGGTCGAATTGGCCCGCTTGGCGGCCTTTTTTTCAAGGACCCTGTTGAGCACCAAACCGATATAGCACAGTAGCACCGGTACAAACAGGATGACCGACAAGTAGGTCAGCGTGAACAGGACGGCGTATGCCGTGTCGTGAGACGTGCCACCTTCGCGTAAGCCGCCCATAATGTCAAATACAGCTCTCTCTAAGTT
>DATFWM010000026.1:0-4348 GCA_035259295.1 Blastocatellia bacterium
AACACATCCCATTTTCACTGGGCGAAGTCTGGTGAGTATGTGACCCAGGTGACCGCCATCGGTCCGCCGGGCCTCGAATACGTAGATCTTGGCGACGATCCGCGTGAGCCAAATCGTCCGCCTTGATTTCAAGCCGAAGCCCAGCGAAATCAAATTCCAGCGTCTTTTACAATCGCACGCGCTTCTGCGGTACAATCCTTCCCTGTCAAACGGACGAGCGCTTCATAGGCGGCATCGGCTTGGTCGCCCCCAACTTTGAAGTGTCCATTGATAAAACGCCACAATCCGAACTGTATGCCGATTCCTACCAACCCCTCGGCCTGTGTATGAGCTATTTCGCGTTCTATTGCCTGCGTTCTTGCATGCGCTCGATCTGCCGCGTCTGCATCGCAAGACAACTCATCGGCAATGGACTGCTTCCATTTCTCCCAAAGCCAGATCAGTTTGATGTCGTGCATTCTCTCAATCCCGACTTTTCAATCTAGGCGCGCTTAGTGGCAAAAGTTCTCCTTGGTGCGGAAATCGCGGATTGTCCACCGCCACTTGCGCCAGAAGCCACACATGCTCGACGCAGCTAGGAACTGTTTTCAGAGCTTAATAGTTTGGCATGCGGAGTTGTCCACGGGCGTCCGCTCGTGCCAGCGTGCGCGGTCTGGCCGAAAGTCAAAATGGGGAATTTCGGCATGAACGACCCAATCATTACGTGTCCGCACTGCTACACGGAGATAAGGCTTACCGAATCAGTGCCGAGCCAATGATGCCGACGGCTAGCGAGCAATACGAAGAGGAGATTGCTCAGAGAGAGGCGAATGTTGCTCGACGCGAAAGCATGATCGCAACACAGCGCACCGAACTCGCTAGAGCCGTTGACGCAATCGAGCATTAGTTCACCACCAGACTCAACACTAAGCGAGACATCGCAGCAGAATAAGCCAAGAAGGCTCGGCTTTTAGAGCTGGAAAGCAAGGCTCACGAAGTTGTTGAGCTACAGCAAGAACTCCAAGAACGCGACAGCAAACTCGCTGAGTTGCAAAAACCGAGTTAATTCAAAACCAGCAAGCGCTCGATGATGCAAAGCGTCAGCTGGACCTACAAATCGAAACCAGGGTTCGAAACTCTCTGTCTGATATTCAGGATAAGGCCAAGCAGGAAACGGAGAAGCTAAAGCTCAAGGTATTACAGAAAGATGCACAACTTGCTTTCATGCAGCAGCAATTAGAGGACATGAGGCAGATCTATCGGTATCTGACAAGGCCCGCGCTTTCGTCAGCGACTTGAAGAAATCGCCGAGACGTTTTCTAACATGCAGACTGATCTTGAAAGGGAACGGAGGATATCGTTGGCTTGGCCCAACTCGCCCGACGCGTCGAATCACGAAGGAAGCGCCCGACAAACCATCGAGTGGCCTTTTTTAATCGCCGTCGTTCCCATTGTGAAAGGCGCTCATGTGGAAGACGGTGAGACGCGCACCCCGGGACTAAGTATAAGGTGGCGGACTAGGCAGGTTCCGGTCGAAGCCTAAGGCGGCGAGCCGGGCCTTCAGCAAATGCCCTCGATATCCTTTTGAGCGTCTCGCCTCACGAGGGAATAGTGCTCAGCGCATCGACTTCGACCGTGCGTTTTTTTGTTGAGCCATTCTCTTTTGAGTAGCCGCGCTCGCTTCTTTTCCGTTCGGGACTTTGTAGGCCCGCTCAGGCTTTCTGATCGGTAGTGGAACTGGTGCAATTTGTGCCCTTGGGAGGGAACCAGTTTCTGAAACAAATCCCTGTATCGGTTCCGGAGATTTACTAACGCTGAATATCGCGCTTTCTGATGAAATTTGCGGCTCATGCCCAAACGCAGAAGCTTCCTCAGCGGGCTGCGTGGCTATAGCTGTGGTTTGCATGGCGAGATCAAGCAATCCCAAGAAGCCCAGCACGACTAGAAAACCTACCCCGACAAAGAGCTTTAGGCGGCTGATACCTGAACTCAGATCGGCAGTACACTCGAATATCCGGTGTACAAGAAACCGCTGGGCCTCGGGAACGAGCCACCTAGCGGTGGTGAATAGCCAGTGCGCGCATGGCTTGCAGGATCCTTTCAGAGCCCAAGCCAAAGCAATGGCCCGATTCGCCAGGAAGAGTCGGAGCCGGCGCCTTGAGCCTTCAATATCACTCATTCCCTGGTGCACGAGTAGGACTGCCCCGATAGCCAAATTTGGTTTGCATACTAGCCTGGCCTCAAACTCTTGCAGAGAGGTTAAAAGGAGTGACGAACGATGCGGACGTTGAGATTGGTGAATCCTATTGGCGATAGGACTGACTTTCGCCGTCCCTCCATGTCCAAAAGAGGTTTGGATTGGCCGACAGGGAATTGAAGGGCCTTCAGGCTGTCCTACGCGAGCATGTGGATGCGCCTGCCGTACACATTGGTTCTCGTACGCCCTCAAAGCATGGCATCTCGGTGCGGGCTGGAAACTACGTTCATTCGGTATTCAAAGATGCGGGACTATCTGTACGCGAGCAGAACTACCAGTAGCGTCACAAACGTGCTTGCCACACTTCCGGGGACCGCTGCGGCGACCTCTTACTAGTCGTAGGCACTCACTACGATAAGGACCAAGGCACGCCGGGTACAGACGACAATGCGAGCGCGGTCGCGGTCATGCTGGACTCGCCGGACGTGCAAACAAACTGGCGGAAGCTTGCTAACAGCGGGGATAAAGCGCCGTAAGCTCCTTGCCACGAAGGTAGATGACCTTTTGCGTTAGCCCGCCTCGCTTTTTGATCCACGCGCGCACCCCCGGGGGATAAGAGGCGGTGACAGTGCGGGTGGCCTCTGGCGCGCGCATCGTATAGCCAGTGCGTGTGTCGTACCATCTTGGAGCGTGGAAGCCGAGCACCGCGCGCCGGGTGACGCAGATACGATTGCGTGGAACCGTGCTTAGTACGAGTGTGCAAGCCGATAGGCAAGGCCCGTCGATGACGACCCGTTCGCCCGACTGCCGCACGCGGGCAAAGACCGCTAGATAAGCGTCGACCGCACCGCCTGGACTCGAAAGGATGCGCACATCCGCCTGTGCGGAGAACGCCGCGAACAAGGCCAATATGACAACAGAAACAACGCGAAAAGCGATGCGTCCCGGCAGACAGGCTGTGGAGCGCGAAAAACTCATGGAGTTTCACCTTAAATAGAGCCGTAAATTAGCACGACACGCGGCGCTTCTCGCACGAAAGTGGGGATGGCATGAACCGCACGCTACGCGATGCTTTCGTCCGACGGAAGAACGCAGTGATTAATCAAGCCAAGCAAACAACCCAGGCAGCCCCCACCGCGCTCACGCGCGTGTCACTAGCATGGAAGATTTAATTGCGGAAACAGCTGCCGATGACATTGAGGGCACCGGGGTCAAGCTGGAGCCAACAAAGATTGCGGCCCGGTTCTTGGTGGCGATCTTTGGCAGAGTTCAAAGGCTTGATGCCAGCAAGCCAGAGGAGCGTGTGACTGACGACACTAGAGGCCGCAGGTGTGCAGATTCCTTGCCGGCGCATCGTTCGTCAATACGGGGATACTTTTCTACCTTAATCTCACCAACACTTTCGTACGGCGACAGCATCACCGCATAAAGACAATGCAAATCCATGCGATTAGGGGAGCGACAAGATTTATGAGGACAAGAAATGTGATCAGCGAATAGCCAAGCCAGCCAATTCCTATGAGCGACAAACCCAGAGCTCGCCCTGGCGCAAACTTAGAGGAGCGAATTTTCTCGCCAGCTTGATGGCTAAGAAAAGCCACCAGGATTAGCGGCAACAAAATCTCGGTGATTTTCCAAGCTAAGGAATACACGAGCCACCTCTACCACGGAGGATAGAGGCCATCGCGTTAGAGGTTAGTGCGTAGCGTGCAGTTAACTGCAAACCCGACGTTTTAGCGAGCGGTCACTAGACTAAAAGCTCTTCTAGTCTGCCGGCAAGCTGCTTGAGTTGCCAATCTCGCGCCAACACAGCCGCTTTATCCCATGTCGGCGTCTGACTCCGAAGGCTGGGCAGCGGAGCTTTCCGATCCATCGTGGCTAATGACCGAAACAGTCGTAGGCTCTCCGCCTGGGCGGGAAAGCGACCGGCTTTGAGAGCCGCTTCCAGCGTGCCGTATTTTTCAAGCAGCGCAGCCGCGCCTCCGGCACCCACGCCAGGAGCGCCGGGCAGCTTGTCGGAAGGGTCGCCACGCAAAGCTATAAAATCAGGAACCTGACCAGGATCGACGCCATAACGTGCACGGACCTCGTTAGGCCCAATGCGCGCCATTTCGCCGGCGCGGACGGGATAGAGGATCCTGGTGCGATCCGAGGCAAGTTGGAAGGTGTCGC
>DATFWM010000027.1:0-4693 GCA_035259295.1 Blastocatellia bacterium
GTGCTGCCTATAACCAGCGCGACCACGGACTCCTCGCGGTCGTGCTCTACGGCCAAAGGCTGAACCTGAAACATCCACCCACTGCCGTGGGTGGGATTCCCGGAGCAGCCACGCCTCTCTCTTGTAGGCTGAGCCTTAACAATCCGCCCACTGCCGTGGGTGGGATTGCGCGAAAATTTGACGCGCACCTCGAACGTAACTCAGGCTTGCCAGACATTGCCCGCGTTGATAAGTTTGCTGCTCGCCTCTTAACCTCAGTGGATTGAACCGTAACCCAGTTCCTATCGGGAGGAAATGCGATGCTTAGCACGCGCATAGTTATCCGAGCTTTCTGTTCTCTTTCGATCCTTTTATTGCCGTTCGTATGGTCGCCGGTCGGGTTTTCCCAAGACGGTGAGTCCGCTAAGACTTCGCCGTTTGCGGGATTGCGCTTTCGTGAAATCGGTCCCGCGTCGCCTGCGGGACGCATTGACGATTTCGCGGTGCTCGAAAGCAACCCGGCGGTCTTCTATGTCGCGACTGCTACCGGCGGTCTGTGGAAGACCGTCAATCAAGGCACAACCTTTACGACCGTCTTTGACAATGAAGCGACTTCATCAATCGGCGACGTAGCGATCGCGCCGAGCGACGCAAACCTCGTTTGGGTCGGCACCGGCGAAAACAACAACCGTCAAAGTTCATCGTGGGGCGACGGCGTTTATAAGTCGGTTGACGGCGGCAAGAGTTGGAAAAACATGGGGCTGCGGGATTCCAAACACATCGCCCGAATCGTCGTTGACCCCGTAGATAACGATGTCGTCTACGTCGCGGCGCTCGGCAGCCTTTGGGGCGCGGGCGGCGACCGCGGCGTGTTCAAAACGACTGACGGCGGATTGACCTGGGCGAATGTCTTAAAGACGGATGCCGACACCGGCGCGACCGAACTGGTGATGGACCCGGCGAATAACAAAGTCATTTATGCGGCGACCTATCAACGTCGCCGCGCCACTTGGGGATTCAACGGCGGCGGCGCGGGCAGCGCGATTTATAAGACCGCGGATGCCGCGCGCAGCTGGACGAAGCTCACGCAAGGGATTCCCGAAGGCGCAAAAGGGCGCATCGGGCTCGATGTTTATCGCCGCAACCCCAACATCGTCTACGCGCGCATCGAGCACGCGAAAGAGAGCGGCGTCTATCGTTCGGAAGATGCAGGTGCAACCTGGGCGAAGATGTCGAACGCCAATCCGCGCCCGATGTACTTCAGTCAGATTCGCATCGACCCGAATAACGACCAGCGCATCTATGTGCTCGGGGTGCAACTCTCAATCTCGGATGACGGCGGCAAGACTTTTCGCAATGACGGCGCACAGAAGATTCACGTCGACTTTCACGCGATGTGGATCAACCCCGCGAACTCGAATCACTTGATGATTGGCGGCGATGGCGGCGTGGGAATCTCTTACGATAAGAGCAAGACTTATGTGTGGCTCAAGAATATGCCGCTCGGTCAGTTCTATCACGTCGCTTACGATATGAAGACCCCGTTCAATGTGTGCGGCGGACTGCAAGATAACAACACCTGGTGCGGGCCGAGCAGCGTGCGTTCGGCAAGCGGCATCGGCAACGATGAATGGTTTGTCATTCAAGGCGGCGACGGGTTCCAGGCGCAAATGGATCCAACCGACCCACGCATCCTCTACGGCGAATCGCAAGACGGGCGCATGAGCCGCATCGATCGCACGACCAACGAACGCAAAACGATTCGCCCCGAACCGCCCGAAGGCGAAAAGCCTTATCGTTGGAATTGGGACACGCCGATGGTGATTTCGCCGCACAACCCCGCGACGATTTTCGTTGCTGCAAATCGCCTCTTCAAATCAACCGATAGAGGGCATTCGTGGAAAGCGATCAGCGGCGACTTAACTACCAACACTGATCGCGAGACGCTCGATCTAATGGGCGCGAAAGGTAAAGACATCACGCTTGCCAAACATGACGGCATTAGCTCTTACGGCAACCTCGTGACCTTCAACGAATCGCCAAAAAAAGCCGGCTTGTATTACACCGGTTCGGATGACGGCGTCATCAGTGTGTCGCGCGATGACGGAGCGAATTGGTCGAATGTCACCTCCAAGGTTCCCGGCTTAGGAATGAACACATATGTTTCGCGAGTCGCGCCGTCGCGTTTCGATGAAGCGACAGTTTACGCGGCCTTCGATGGTCACCGCTTGAATGATTTCAGCACCTACGTTTATGCGAGCAACGATTACGGGCAAAGCTGGAAGTCCATCGCCGGTGATTTGCCGAAGGGCCAGGTGGCGCGCACGATCACCGAAGATTTGAAAAACCCTGACGTGCTTTACCTTGGAACCGAGAGCGGTTTGTTTGTGACTTTTGACAAAGGCAAACAATGGATGCGCGTCAAAGCGAATCTGCCGACCGTGCCGATTTATGAAATCACGCTGCACCCGCGCGACAACGCGATGATCCTGGCGACGCACGGGCGCAGCATATGGGTTCTCGATGATATGACGTCGCTCCAGCAGTTCGCCAAGGCGCGTGGGGCCGATGCCTACTTGTTCGAGATTCGTCCGGCAACCGAGATGAATCCGGCAGGCGATCGCTCGCGCGAGTTTGAAGGCGACATGCAGTTCCTGGGAAAGATCCCGGAGGTCGGCGCGGCATTCACTTATTACCTGAAATCACCCGCCAAAAAACTGGCATTGACGGTGAAAGATGCGTCTGGAGCCGTTGTGCGCGAGCTTGCGGGCGAGAGCGTCAAGGACAAAACCGCAGCCGGCATCAACACCGTCATCTGGAATCTGCGCGTTGAGCCGCTGCCGCGTCCTCGAGCGCCTCAGGGTGGCGCTGGAGGCGGCGGCGGCTTCGGTGGAGGCGGACTCGAGGGGCCTTTCGTGTTGCCGGGCGCCTATCGAGTGACTTTGAAAGCTGAGGACAAAGAAGTCGCTACGAATTCCTTCACTGTGCAAGGCGACCCTGAAATTCAAATCTCGGCTGAGGACCGCAAAGTTTGGTTCGATACGGCGGTGGAGGTGCATAGGTTGCAGAAGACCCTGAACGAGGCAGCCGATCGCGCGAACGAATTGAATGACAAAATCAAAGCCATGCAACAGGCGCTGAAGGAGAATTCCACAGCGCCCGCGGCGATGAAGAGCAAGGTCGAAGAATTCGCGAAGAAGTTTGAGACTGTTGCCAAGCGCTTTGGTGTCGGGGCGCAGAATCCTTTTGAGACGGGGAATTTTGAGAGCCTCAATGAAAACCTGCGTTTCCGTTTTGGTGGTTTGAAAGGCGGGATTATGGGTTCGACTTCACGACCCACAGATACGCAGATACGACAGACTGCGGAAATGCATCCTGTACTCGAAAAAGCTGTGCAAGAGGCAAACGCGCTGATCAATGCATTGCCCGCTTTGTTAAAAGAGCTGGCAGACGCAGGGATCTATCCTGCGCCAGTGAAACCCATTGGACAATAGAATCAAAGCACTATGATGATTGATACGTGAACCTTCGGGTCAATCCTCCAATCTTACCCATGCTCGCCAAGCGGGTTAGCGAATTGCCCACAAGCGGAGACTGGATCTTCGAACCGAAATGGGATGGGTTTCGCGCCCTGGTCTTTCGCGACCGCGATGAGATCTACATTCAAAGCCGCGATGTGAAACCGCTGAATCGCTACTTCCCTGAGCTGCTCGAGCCGATTAAGGCAGAACTGCCTCGGCGAGCGGTGCTGGACGGCGAAATAGTGATCGCCAGGGATGGCGCGCTGGACTTCGATTCGCTGCAGCTTCGACTTCATCCGGCCGAGTCGCGTGTCAAGCTTCTCTCGAAACAGATTCCCGCGTCGATTGTTTTCTTTGATCTGCTCTCGAAGGGCGACCGCGATCTGCGAGGCACGCCGTTTCAGAAGCGTCGCAGCGAGCTTGAATCGATGCTCGCATCTGCCCGGCCGCCAATACATCTGACGCCCGCAACGAGTGAACTGAGCGTGGCGGCCGACTGGTTCAGCCGCTTCGAGGGAGCAGGTCTGGACGGCGTGATTGCTAAGCCCGCTTCTGGAATCTACGAGCCCAATAAGCGAGTGATGCTCAAGGTCAAGCACGAACGCGAATGCGATTGTGTAGTCGCCGGCTTTCGATGGCACAAGAGCGGCGCCGGTATAGTCGGCTCGCTGCTGCTCGGTTTATTCGACGACGCAGGTGCGTTGCAGCACGTCGGCGTATGCGCGAGCTTCACGAATAAGAAACGTCGCGAGCTTGTAGAGTTCCTGGCTCCGTATCGTAAGGATGCTCTTGCGAATCATCCGTGGAAGGAGTGGGCCGAGTATGAGTCCGCAGAACGCGAGGCTGGTCGTCGCATTCCGGGCGCGCAGAGTCGCTGGAGTCAGGGCAAGGATCTGTCCTGGGAGCCGCTGCGACCCGAGTTGGTAGTCGAGGTCGCGTACGACCACATGCAAGGTGGTCGCTTCCGTCACACTGCGCAGTTTAGAAGATGGCGCAAAGACAAGAGGCCGAAAGACTGTACGTATGATCAGCTTGAAGTAGTTCCGCCGGAGGAACTCGAGGAGATCTTTGGAAGCGGTCGCTGAAGGCCATTGTTGATTGTTGCTTTTACCCTGGCCTTACTTTTCCTTTGGCCACTTCTGGTGTCCGTGGAACACTCTGAGAAAGTGAATCGAATTCTTCTTCAATCGATA